>JANMNK010000933.1:0-6165 GCA_031373875.1 Pirellulaceae bacterium
GCAGGAACTATCTTCCGGAAACTCCCTACGATATTACCGCAGGCTTAATAGCATTCCAAGGACCGTGTCACTTATCGACAAGGGGCAATGATATCACTTGATCGATATTTCTGGCTTCGGTCATTTCGACGCTCGCAGCGACCGGATTGCATTCGATGCTGCATCGCGTTGGCTGATCAGATCAGCCAACGATTCGCGTTCTTTCTGAACAACTTCGACCGGGGCACGGCTTACAAAACTCTCGTTCGATAGTTTTCCTTCTTTACCCTGGATCTGCTTATTCAGATTTTCGAGCAGCTTTTCGTTGCGTGCGATTTCTGTTTCGACGTCGATAAAGTTGCCCAAGTCAACGAATAGTTCCATCTTGTCGATTGTGGACTGCGCATAGATTTTCGGAACGGCAGGTGAAGGACCGATTTCGGTGCTGGTTGCGCCGGCCAGCGAATGAAAAAAGGCATTCATCGACGCAAGCCGGTCGGCAATTTCAGGGCTGCATTTGAGACAGAATTCGATTTGCTCGCGAGGCGGGATGTTTTGGCGTGAACGGACTTCGCGGATAGCTCCAACGACGGCGGTAAACTCCGAAAACTGTTGTTCGATCTCGGGATTTTCATCCTGCTTGCGGGCTTCGGGCCAAGGCGATTGGATTAACCACTGCGTCGCTGGTGTAGACGAATAAAACTGGCGAACCGAACCGAAACGCGCTAACTGTTGCCAGATCGCTTCGGTTACGAATGGAATGATTGGATGCAGCAAGCGCAGCAAGGAATCTAGAACGTGGGCCAATACGCGCTGGACAACTTGGCGCGATTGTGGATCGGCCAATCGCGGTTTGGCCATCTCGACATAGTAGCTACAAAAATGATCCCACGCGAAATCGTAAATATTGCGTGCGGCATCGGCATAGCGATATTGCCGAAGCGAATCGGATACTTCACGGTTAACGGTCGCAAGCCGAGAGAGAATCCAACGATCCTCGAGCGGCAATTCGCTAAGGTCAAGTTCTGCTGGCTCAAATCCTTCGAGGTTCATCATGACGAATCGCGACGCATTCCAAAGCTTGTTGCAGAAATTGCGAGCGACTTCGAACCGCTCGCTGACTACGGCGGCCTTGGGAAGTGCTTTGTCCTCCTCCGATTCGGCCCATTGCGTAGACGACTCACCTTTGCATTTGTCGCAACGTATTCGTGCCAACTGGCGATTTTCTTTCGTTTGGTTGATCAGAGCCTGGCAATGCGGGCATTCGTATTGAACGGGCATTCGAACGTCTTGCGTTTCCGTAGTCAGCCAAGTCAAACCGAATCGCAGCGCATCGGGTCCGAATTTCTCGATGACGTCAATGGGATCGACCCCGTTGCCTTTACTCTTAGACATAGTTTCCCCGAAACCGTCCAAAATCTTGGGGTGAATAAAGACTTCGCGGAAAGGAACTTCGCCGATGTTGTTCAGTCCCATCAACACCATCCTCGCAACCCAAAGCGTGATGATGTCGCGGCTCGTGATCAGTGTGCTGGTCGGATAAAAGTAGGCGAGCTCATCTGTCTTTTCGGGCCATCCTAAAGTCGAATGGGGCCACAGCGCTGAACTGAACCACGTGTCGAGAACGTCTTGCTGGCGAACAAACCCCAAGCTTTCGATTTTGCGCTGCATGCCTTCGTCTTCGTTACGAATGCAGACGTGCAAAATGGTCTCGTTTTCGATGTTGGAAACAAAGTGGCCTTCGCGGGACTCGATGAGCGTATCGACTTTTCGTTTCGCTTCTTGGCAAGCAGTTGTCGTCTCAAAGTTTCGTGACCAAATCGGGATTTGGTGGCCCCACCACAGTTGGCGTCCAACGGGCCAATCGCGTTTCTCACCAAGCCAGTCAATGTACCCTCGCTCGTAGCGTTCGGGGAATATTTTTACCCGTTTGTCTTCGACAGCATCGATCGCCGACTGAGCCAATACGTCCATCTTGACGAACCATTGGTCGGCCAAGAACGGTTCGATCGGCGTCTTGCTGCGGTCGCTATGTGCGAGGTCAATTTCGCGATCTTCGACTTCGACGAGAAATCCCTGAGCTTCGAGATCGGCAACGATGCGATTGCGCGCTTTGCCCATCGTCAGCCCTTGATAGGCTCCCGCGTTTTCGTTCAACGTGCCTTCGGGGTTGAGAATATTCAACATCGGCAATTTGCACCGAAGTCCGACTTCGTAGTCGTTCGTATCGTGCGCCGGCGTGATCTTGACGCAACCGCTACCCAGGTCGGGTTTTGCCCAAGCGTCTGCGATGAGCGGAATTTCGCGATTGGCCAGAGGCAATGTCAAGCGGCGATTTTGCCGCGCCATTTCCGCGAGCTTGACGAGCGTCGGAAGAACCGTCGTGCGACGTTCCCGCAACTGCTCAAGCTGCTTTTCCAAAGCAGGACGATCCTTGGCCGAACTCGACTGGATTCGCTCGACCAAGTTCTTTTCGGCTTCTTGCAAAGCGGCTGTCGGATCGGGATGAACGGCAACTGCCGTGTCTCCCAACATGGTCTCGGGCCGGGTCGTTGCAACGGTTACGAATTTGGGTTCGCCGGGCTTTGGATTGACGACGGGATACTGAATGTGCCAAAAGTGGCCTTTGACGGTTTCGTGAAAGACCTCGTCATCGCTGACTGCCGTCTGTAGGAACGTGTCCCAGTTGACGAGTCGTTTGCCTCGATAAATATAGCCTTTGGCGAACAAGTCAAAAAAAGTTGTACGAACCGCTTTGGCACAGGTTTCGTCCAACGTGAATCGGGTACGACGCCAGTCGCAACTGCAGCCCATGCGTTTCAGTTGGTTCAGAATACGTGCTTCGTATTGGTCTTTCCATTGCCAGATTCGTTTGACCAATTCTTCGCGACCGAGGTCGTGGCGTGTCTTGTTCTCTT
Source organism: Pirellulaceae bacterium (assembly GCA_031373875.1). Lineage (GTDB taxonomy): Bacteria > Planctomycetota > Planctomycetia > Pirellulales > Pirellulaceae > JANMGV01. The sequence goes on from JANMNK010000933.1 coordinate 2,898, forward strand.
GTTCCTTGAGTCGACGCTCGACGACAGCCTGTGTTGCGATGCCGGCGTGGTCCGTGCCAGGCATCCAAAGAGCTTCGTAACCCAACATGCGATGCCAGCGAATCTGGATATCTTGAAGCGTGTTGTTAAGTGCATGCCCCAAATGCAGCGCGCCGGTAACGTTAGGCGGGGGGATAACGATTGTATAAGGCTTTTTGTTGGGGTTGGGATTAGCGTCGAAACAGCCCGACTTTTCCCAAGCCTGAAAAAGCTCTTGGCAAACTTGTGAAAAATCGAAACGGTTTGGAATTTCTTCTATAGTCGTGTTCATATTTAACTGGATTGATGAGGATTGCTGCCCGTGTGATCTTTATGAAGTTTGTATTCGACGGCGTCGATGAGTGCCAACCAGCTCGCCTCGATGATATTTTCACTGACACCGATTGTTCGCCAGGAGTTCGATTCGTCGCTGCATTCGATATTGACGCGAATACGCGCCGCCGTACCCGCTTCGCTGTTGACGACGCGGACTTTGTAATCGACCAAATGCATCGAATCCAAACATGGATAAAACTGAGAAAGGGCTTTTCGAAGGGCAGCATCCATGGCGTTCACGGGACCGTGGCCTTCGGCTGCTTCGAAACGCAAATTTTGCCCAACGCGAATTTTCAGAATTGCTTCAGCAAACGCAGAGTGTTTGTTTGCATCGCTATCCCCGGCGACAATGTTGTATTTAATCGTCTCAAAATGCTCAGAAAATTTCGCGGAACATCGCTTGACCAATAACTCGAACGAAGCCTCTGCGGCCTCGTACTGGTAGCCTTGATTTTCATGGCGCACGACTTCGGCCAAGATGCGGTCGAGCTGCCCACGATCGTTGCCAAGATTTTGGTTGGTGGTCAACGCAGCGATATTCGAGCGCCCCGACAGTTCGCTTACGAGGATTCGGCGCTCGTTACCGACCAATTGCGGATCGAGATGTTCGTAAGTCTGCGTAGCTTTGTTGATCGCGTGGACGTGCATCCCGCCTTTGTGCGCAAAAGCACTCTGGCCCACGAAGGGCTGATTGGTACGCAATTGTAGATTAGCCGTTTCGTAAACGAATCGGGATAGTTCTGTCAGGTGCTCCAGGCTGCGGCCGCCGAGAATTTGAAACTTCTTTTTCAGAGCCAAATTGGCCATGACGGCGACCAAGTCGGCATTTCCGCATCGCTCGCCGATCCCATTGATCGTTCCTTGAACGTGATCGCAACCGGCGTCGACTGCGGCAAGCGTATTGGCCGTGGCCAAGTCACCGTCGTTGTGGCAGTGGATTCCTAAAGTAACCTCGAGACCTTGCAAAGTCGCACGGGCACGTTGAACGACATCGGCAACTTCGCCAGGCAAGGAACCACCGTTGGTATCGCACATGACGATCCACTTGGCACCCGATTCGGCGGCGGTACGAATTGCTTTAAGAGCATATTCTGGATTTGCTTTGAAGCCATCGAAAAAGTGTTCGGCGTCATAGACGACTTCAGCATGCTTGGCCAAGTACGCGACACTTTCGCCGATCATGTCGAGATTTTCTTGAAGCGAAACGCCCAGAACTTCGGTAGCGTGGAAATCCCAGCTCTTGCCGACGACAGTAATCACTGGTGAAGCCGCTTGGACTAAGGCCCGCATTCCGGGATCATCTTCGGCCTTAACGCTACGTCGACGGGTCATGCCGAAAGCACAAATCTTCGAAGTGCCGAGATTCAGTTTTTTCACCTTCTCAAAGAAGGCGACGTCCTTTTCATTGGAAAGCGGATAACCACCTTCGATGAAATCGATTCCCATCTCGGCAAGTCGTTCAGCGATATGCAGTTTGTCTTGCAGGGACAAACTAACGCCTTCGCCTTGCGTGCCATCCCGCAAGGTAGTGTCATAAATTTCGATCGATCGCATTATGCGGCAATTTTTCCTTTGATTGTCCGAAGGAGATTTGGCAATTCTTCTCCAAATCTCGCAGTTCATTTCCCCGCACTTTATCACAGAAAGCTCATTCACCCAACCCAAGCGCTAGGCAAAGCGTATGGCTGCCTTTCCTGAGTGAAAAATAAGCTTTTTTTGCCTGGGGAAATGAGAGTTTCTGGGTTTGAAAACTGCGTAGGACACCAAAACGGAGAGCGTCGGAGACAAGCTCTGATCACTTTTTTCGAGCTCGGCTCACTGTTATGTTGCCAGCGGCGAAAACCGGAGCGGGTAACGGATGGAAGTTCGTCCCGCGCTCTCCGTCCGCTTGGGGCTTGTCCCCGGCGGACGCCGTTTTGGAGCACTAATGCCGACGATGCGCTCGCCCCATACTAGGACGCCGAATCGGAGAGCGTCGGAGATGAGCTCCGGTCGCTTTTGAGCTTGGGAATTCGAAGACCTAAGTCGAAACAGTTATCCGCAACAAGCGAAACTGGTTAAGAGAATCCATTCTCACAAACTGTCCAACACGCAACGCAAGTGTCATACAACAACGAGATGATTGTTGAGTCATTTCTCTGATGCGGAATTTTTTGAGAAAAATATCAAGAGAGAAATTTTACTGATTGACAATCAAAAAAAAAACGCTTCATAATACCCAGTAGCATGTTTGGACTCGTTCATTTTTGATGGAGAACCAAGTAATGTTTTCTTCCGCAGTTCTCAAACAGCTTGTGTTCCTGATAGGACTGTATCTTTCTTGCTGTCCCGCTTCGCAAGCTTTCGATGAAGAACCAGAAATCCCGACATTCGAGAAAGTGGTACCGATCTCAGGTACGCAATTCGCAAACCCCATCGAAGTGAATATTGGGGATGTAGAAGCCGGAAGCAAAGTCCGCTTGGTGTTAGGTCTAAAGAGCCAATTACCCGTCGACTTCAAGATCAACAAGATTCAGGTCGGATGTTCCTGCGTCATCGCGAAGAGTTATGGCGATGTGCTTCGACCGGGCGAACAAGTCGCTCTGGAACTAAAGGTCAAGGCTCCCGATAAATCTGAGAACGCCAAAGAAGTGCAATACGTTCGAATCATTGAAACCGAACAATCACATATTCAATTGATGTTGGTATTTGAGTTAAAAGGCCTAGCCTGTTTCGGCGTGAAATCCGTAATCCAGCAAATGGAGCCCAAGTCAACGATTTTCGAATTCGAAGCACCTTTGGTTATCACAGCTCCCGCCGATCCCAAGAATATCGAAGTCCAGGCCAGTGGAGATATCAAAGGGATCGAAATGGAAATCAAGCAAAAGGAAAACGGTTTTGTTTTGCATGGCAAACTACCAATCAAAGACGTCCC
>JANMNK010000993.1:0-14399 GCA_031373875.1 Pirellulaceae bacterium
GCCCACGATGTGGCTGGCAGAATGAGAGGTAAGTCTCAGGGAGAGTATTTCGCGTGCTTGATCGTCAGTAAACGTAAGTCGCATGGTCTGCACAAAGGGCGTTTCGTTCAAGCATATTTTCAGCGTGTAAACATTGTCCGCCGTCCATGCGCCACTAGTTGCTGCAGATTGTTCTGCGTTTGACCCAAGTCGCATTTTGCATCGATGCCAATCACGCAACCCGCACGGAATGGTTTGCGTTATTTCATTGGCTTCGAGAGTCAATGTCGTGCCTTGATCGCCGTTTGAATCGATTAAGATGCTGTCGATTTTCTGGTCATTCTTGTCGAACGAATATCTCTTGCCAAGAAACTCTTTCGACGTGGGCGTCGAACTTTCGCCGATGACAAGAGGCAGTTTCAGGCTCTTTGTCCTTTGGGTCAAATGATCGACTGTGACTTCATCGTCGGCTAGGGGTTGCGAATGGAACCCTGGCAGGAGTTTGTCCCATACGAGATTTAGCACTGCTTGCATATTGCCAACGCCGCTTGTGATCGCAACAACCGCATCTTGCTCCGGCAAGACAATGCAGTATTGGCCAAACGCCCCGTCGCGGCGATAGCAACCATGGCGGCATCGCCAAAACTGAAAACCGTAGCCTTGATCCCAATCGCTCGAAGGGCTACTACCATTCGAGATTTGTAAAGCGGTAGCTGCCTCGACCCATTCAGGGCTGATCAATTGCTGACCGTTCCATTTCCCTTTTTGAAGATACAGCAATCCAAATTTTGCAATGTCTTCGGTTCGAACATTCAGACCATAGCCGCCAAGCGATACGCCTTGAGGGCTCGTTCCCCAAGTTGGATTCTCTATTCCGAGCGGCTCAAATAATCTGGGCTTCAAATATTCTAAAATCGGCATCCCCGTTTGCTTCTGCACAATCGCAGACAGCATATAAGTTGCCGGTGTGTTGTACATGAAATGCGTTCCGGGTTTGAACGCCACGCGATGTGCCAGAAACGTCTTGGTCCAAGCTTCCTCGGTGCCGAATTTTGGTTCCGATTCGTGTCCTGTCGCCATCCTCAGAAGGTCGCGAACCCGCATTGACTTGAGGTGTGAGCTAGGTGATGCCGGTAAATCGTCAGGAAAGAATTTTGTAACTTCATCGTCCAAACTTAGTTTGCCTTCGGCAATCGCCATGCCAACGGCAGTCGACGTAAAGCTTTTGCTCAACGAGTACAACTCGTGACGCGTCACGTCGTCGTACGGAGCCCACCAGGCTTCGGCGACTACGTGCCCGTGACGTATCAACATGAAGCTATGCAAGGACATAATGTCTCGATCGGTCGATTCGATAGAATCCAGCAAGGCCTTGGACGAAACGCCTTGCGCTTCTGGCAGACTTCGAGGCAATTTCTTGGCACTATCCTGTGCGTGACAAACAGCACTGCAAAGCAAGCAGGCGAGGATCAGCATCGTGGGCTTTATCATTAGCAATCCTTTTTGAGTTGGCTGAGTGATTGGTACAGTCGGTAGAGCAGTTTATCGAAAGAGTTTATCGTAGCGTTAGTGTTCCACCGTCTACTGGAAACGCGGAACCCGTAATAAAGCTGGCTTCATCACAGCATAGAAAGAGCGCGGCTGCCGCGATTTCGTCGGGCGTTCCCATGCGTCCGATCGGTTGGTATTTGGACAGCTTTTCAAACATCTCGGCTTCGCGGCCCGCATAATTCTTGGCAATGAAACTATCGACAAACGGAGTATGGATTCGCCCCGGTAGTATCGCATTGCAGCGGATTCCAAAAGGCAGAAAATCTTTCGCCATTGAATAAGTCATCGCCAGCACCGCACCTTTGCTGGCCGAATAAGCGAACCGTTCGGCGATACCAAACTGAGCGACTGTCGATGCCATGTTGAGGATCACACCGCCACCTTTGGCAGTCATATTGCGAAGAGCAGCTTTTGAGCAGTTTGACACGCCGTTGACGTTAACCCGCATGATCCGATCAAAATCCGCCGCCGATGTATTCAGAGCGTTTCCGACGTGCGCGATTCCGGCATTATTGACAAGAATGTGAATTCTCTCACGTCGCGACAGTATCTGTTCGAAGGCGCGATTTACGTCTTCGGGATCGCCGACATTACAAGTCTCGCCGTTCGCGTCGTGACCCGCACCGCGAATTGCTTTGACGGCGGACTCCAGCGCCGCAGGCTGGTTGTCAAGAATTTCCACCATCGCGCCCTGAGCTGCAAATCGGTGCGCAATGGCTAGACCGATGCCTGAAGCGCCGCCGGTGATCACGGCGATCTTGGAGTGAAGGTTAAAATTGTTTTCGTTCATGGTGCACCGCGACTGGTAATCAGTTCCATTAGTCGGTGAGGGGAGTCAAATAGTTTCCGTCTGCCTAGTGATTGTGTCTAGGCACTGTATTGCAAACGGAGCGGAACGCGCATGCCATATCCAAGCAAGCGCCCGTATGGAGCTGACCTACGTTATCGCGATAGAGTTTTTGCCAAGGTGTCGCATTGTCGGGGGCGCTCAAGAAAGCAGAAATATCGCGAGCCATCCATTCGGCTTCGGGGACCAAGGCATCGACGCGTCGTGATCGCAAATCCACTCGAATTCGGTCGCCCGTCCGCAATCGAGCAAGTCCGCCGCCAGCAAAGGCTTCGGGCGAAGCATTCAAAATCGATGGGCTCGCCGAAGTGCCGCTTTGCCGACCATCGCCCATAGTCGGCAATTCCTTGACGCCTGCGCGAAGCAGCGAATCGGGTGGGAGCATATTGACAACTTCACCGCTTCCTGGAAAACCGATTGTGCCACAACCGCGTATGACGAGCATCGTGTTATCGTCGATATTCAATTCCGCGTCGTTCAATCTTGCATGATAATCTTCCGGACCATCGAAGACGACGGCGTCGCATTCAAAGCAATTTTCATCGCCGGGCTTGCTCAAGTAGCGTTTTCGGAAACCTTGGCTGATGACGCTGGTCTTGATCAACGCCGCTTCGAACAAGTTACCCGTGAGCACCAGGAACCCTGCATGCGTTCTTAAGGGAGATTGGACGCTATGGATAACTTCGTTATCTGGAAGCGCAGCATTGGCTACGTTCTCTGCCAACGTCTTTCCCGTGACGGTCATGGTGTTTCCATCCAGTAATCCGTGTCGCAGCAGTTCACCGATCACCACAGGCAATCCGCCTGCTCGATGAAATTCTTCGGCCAAATGATGGCCAGCAGGCTGTGTGTTGACGATCAACGGCAAATCGTAGCCTTCCGTTTCCCAATCCTTAATGTGTAGCTCAACTCCCGCGTGCCTTGCGATGGCCAGCAAATGCGGCGGGCAATTCGTACTGCCGCCGATCGCGGTGTTTACGCGTATCGCGTTCAGTAAAGCCGTTCTTGTGATGATTTTGAGTGGGCGTAGATCTTCGCGAACCAATTCGACGATGCGTGTGCCGGTCGCATGAGCCGCTTGACCTCTTTCACGATAAGGAGCCGGAATACTCGCGCTGCCGGGGAGTGCCATCCCCATGGCTTCGGCCAAACAGTTCATCGACAAAGCCGTTCCCATCACGTTGCAGTGGCCCGCGCTGGGCGATGAAGCTGCTAGCAAGTCCATGAATTTTTGATTGTCGATTTCTCCTGCTGCCAGCCTACGTCGTGCTTCCCAAATAATAGTTCCCGCGCCGGCTAACTCGCCATCCAGGAAACTGTTGAGCATTGGCCCGCCGTTGAAGATGATCGAAGGCAAGTCGGTCGTGACGGCTGCCATTAATGCTGCAGGCGTGGTCTTGTCGCACCCAGTGGTAAAGATCACGCCATCTAGAGGATAGCCATACAGAACTTCGACCAAGCCGAGATAGGCAAGGTTGCGATCGAGTGCGGCTGTAGGGCGTCGCACGGATTCTTGCAAAGGATGCATCGGAAACACCATCGGCACACCGCCCGCATCGCGGACCCCGTCGCACAGTCGCGAAACGGTTTGCAAGTGAGCGCGATTGCACGGAGCCAAGTCATTTGCCGACTGTGCGATACCAATGATCGGCCGCCCGCTCTGCAATTCGCCCGGCGTGAGGCCATAGTTGAGGAACCGCTCCAAATAGAGTGCCGTCATACCCGGATTGCTCGGGTCATTCCACCAGGATTCCGATCGCAGTCGCATATTCATAAGTTCGTTTTCGGCCTGGGCATCGAGATGACTTGGGTTTCTAGAAACTCGCGAAGACCTTCTTCGCCGCCTTCGGCTCCTATGCCGCTTTGCTTGACGCCGCCGAAGGGTATTTCAGCTTTCAAAGGTCGCCATTCGTTCACACCGACGATGCCTACCTCTAATCGACGCGCAATTGCATGGCATTGGCTGAGATTGCTTCCGTAAACGAAGCCCGCCAAGCCGTACCGTGTGTCGTTGGCGCGCTGGATGACTTCATCGATGGTCGTGTAACTTAGCAAGGGAATGATCGGTCCAAAAACTTCTTGACATGAGACGACCATATTGTCTTGCACGTCAGTCAGGATCGTCGCGGGAAAGAAGCTACCCGATTTCAATGACTTATCATCCTGGAAACTAAAATTCTGAGCGACGATTCGGGCTCCTGACGCGACGGATTGATCTACCATCGCACCGACATCCTGGCAAGCTTGCTGGTGAATCAAAGGCCCGGCATCGACACCGTCAGCAAGCCCGTTCCCAATCCGAGCCGCGAGCAACTTTTCGGCTAGCAGTTCGATAAATCTCTCTTGAATATCGCGATGAACAAAAACGCGATTTGCGGTGACGCAAACTTGGCCCGACACAAACAGTTTAAGGCGAAGCAACTGCTCGGCGACGAACTCAAGATCTGCGTCAGGTAAAACAATAAAGGGCGCGTTGCCACCCAATTCGAGCGACACACGTTTGATTCCTGGTGCCGCAGCGGCCATCAAGGAACTGCCGGTTGCCGTCGAGCCTGTCAAACTCAGCACGCGAACCGCAGGGTGTTCGGCCAACACACCACCGACAACGGAGCCGCGACCGGGGACAATTTGTAATACCCCGTCCGGCAGTCCTGCTTCTTGCATCACAGGACCTAGTCCAAGTGCAATTAACGGCGTTAATTCGGCTGGCTTCCAAACGGCGCTGCAACCTGCGGCCAGTGCTGCAGCAATCTTTTTTGCGCCTTGGGCAAGCGGGAAATTCCAAGGAGTAATGAGACCGGCAACACCTGCGGGGCGTTGCTCCACAAAGAACTCGCGGTTGGCTTCCGGGTGCGGCGCGATGCGGCCATAAATTCGCCGCGTCTCCTCGCCGAACCATTGAAAGAAACTGGCGGCGTACTCGACTTCGCCGATTGCCTGAGCGTAAGGTTTACCTTGCTCAGCCGTCAACAGTCTGGCAAACTCATCTTTGCGATCAAGCAACAAAGCCGCAGTCCGTTTGAGCACCTGCCCGCGCTGGCTTGCTGCAACTTCCATCCACTCCCGTTGCGCGGTCACCGCGCCAGCGATTGCATGATTGACCATGGATGCATCAGCCCGAGTAACATCAGCGATCTTCTCACCGGTCGCAGGATTGGAGACCGCGATCGACTCGAAACCACGATGCCCCTGGCCATTCAACCAAGGATGCGTTTCAAACCAAAAATTAGGAAGTGTTTTCATGCAAGCTTGTTCGCATTAATGAAGTCGATGGCAAACGATCAAAAGGTAACGTAGTTGATTTAGAGTCTGGATGGTGTGAACCGTTTCAAGACCGTTTCGAAAATGCGTTCGGCGTCCGCTTGGGATACCTCGCGCGGATTGGGATCCATCAAGCGGCGAATGGCTACAGCGTCGGCTGCTAGCGACGAGAAAGCATGTCGCGGAACGATGGTTTTGGTAAGTTGATCTTGGAGACCAATTGAACGTGCGATCGAATCTAATTTGTCAGCAAAGGACGTCGCATCCAGTTGGCCCCAGTCGAGCGCATTGCTCAGTGCGGTAATTCCCGCCGCACAGGCGGGGCCGTTGTGACGCATCATTTCACCGACAAAGCAACCCGTAATGACGCCGTGCGGGATCGGGTACCGACCACCAAGCGGCAGTGCCAATGCGTGAACGGCACAGCACGATGAATTGGCAAAGGCCATCCCAGCCAAGTGCGATCCAATCGCCATATCGTCGCGAGCCGTCGTATTGCTGGGCTCACGGCAAACGATCTCAAGTGAACGTCCGATATGGCGCGCCGCTTGAAGTGCCAGTCCGCAAGCGAGCGGCGTTGCAACGCGCGCCAAGTAAGCTTCGATGGCATGAACCAACGCGTCCATCCCCGCAGAGGCCGTGATAGGTTGTGGCAAGCGATCCGTCAGTGCAGGGTCGACGATGGCAATGTCGGCAAGAATGCAGGGATCGACAACGCCGACTTTGTTACCCGTCGATGGGTCCGTTAGGATCGCAACAAAGGTTGCTTCGGATCCCGTGCCTGCCGTCGTAGGAATTAGGATCGTCGGAACGCCTCGTTTTCCAACTTTGCCAATACCAACAAAACTGTGAGCCGGTTGGTGATGTTGAGCGACGACGGCAGCTACTTTCGTCGCGTCCATAACGCTGCCTCCGCCAATAGCAACGACGGCCTGCGCTTGGCACGCGATCATGCGAGCGGCGATTGTATCGACGACGTCAATTACCGGTTCCGGGGGCACATCGGTAAACGTATCGGCCAGCAAATTAGTCTCGCTTAGGGGAATCGAGACCTTTTGCAATAGTCCCGCTGATGCAACTCCCCTGTCGCTCACAATCATGACTCGCTTCCAACCGTTCGATGTGCAAACAGCAGTCAGAGACAGGCTTTTACCGCGGCCGGTTAGGACGAGTCGCGGGAGATTATTTTCGAATGTGTTGGATTGGGAAGTCATATGCGAATTGTATCTCCAGAGATAAAGCGTTGCATTGCATCATCCGATTCGAACTGGGAATCTCGTGGAACCAAGATAACGGATAGGGCATCGAATATCGCCGAAGCTTCTTCTACAAAGCCGAAGTGGATTTCACTTTTTAATGCAATTTCAAGTAGAAATGCATCGCAGCTTTGCGTAGAATCGACATCCCAAAATCATCCCCCATCAAGCCAATCACAATCAGGCGATCCCCCGATCTCCGTCGGCGCAGTAAAAAATGACTCCGTTTCTTGGGAAACGAATTTCGCTGTTCGTCCTTGTACCCGTTTGGATATTCCTCGTGGCTATCGGGGTGTCGTTCCTCTATCGGTATGAAAACGGTGCCGGGATAGTTGCCCAAGCCCCTGGTAACTGGCCGGTCGATATTCCTCGCGACCAAATCGCATTGGCCCAGTCTGGTCCAACGTTATTGGTTTTTATCCATCCTCGTTGCCCTTGTTCGGTTGCGACGTTAGGTGAGTTAGAGCGACTGGTTGCCAGTACGAGAGATCACATGCGGACGCATGTCGTATTTTGGTATCCGGACCAAGCTTCTCCAGACTGGCTACGGAGCGCTTTGCGTACTCAGGCAGCATTGATTCCAGGAATTCACTGTATGGACGACATGGGTGGTGACATTACGCGTCGCTTCGGGGTCGTAACTTCGGGGCAATCTTTGCTGTACTCAGCCGAAGGTCAATTGCTCTTTGCAGGAGGTATCACGAAGTCGCGAGGGCATTTCGGAGACAATGTTGGTTCGGATACGATCCGTACGATTGCCTTGACGGCCGGTTCTAACATCGACGAACCTGTTTGTTCCGATGTCTTTGGATGTTCGCTGGTTGATCCGCAGAATATTTCGGCTGTAAAACCGTAACTGACACGAAGGGCTTGGTTGTAGTTTTCATGATGAGTTTAGATAGCCGAGCCGATACGATATTCCAAGCACACCAGGATGCGATCCGCAAGCAAGCGGACTATATGTTCGGTGGGTTGTTGACTTTTCAATACGTCGCGGGCATCCTTGCCGCCTTGTGGGTGTCGCCCCGGACATGGATTGGTCAAGTCAGTCAACCGCACGTACACGTTTGGGCAGCAACGCTTTTCGGTGCGCTGTTAATTAGCTTGCCGCTCTTCTTAATTTTTGCGATGCCTGGTCGCACGATAACGCGACACATCATCGCAATCGCTCAGATGCTCTATTCGGCGTTATTGATACACCTTTGTGGAGGACGCATTGAAACGCACTTCCATATTTTCGGATCGTTAGCTTTCTTGGCCTTTTATCGTGACTGGAAAGTGTTGGTGACGGCGACTGTTGTGGTGGCGGCGGACCATTTGATTCGAGGAATCTATTGGCCGCAGTCGGTGTTTGGTGTTTTGACGTCGAGTCCTTTTCGAGCGTTTGAACATGCGGGATGGGTGCTGTTTGAAGATTTCTTCCTGATTTGGTCATGCCGTCGAGGCACGCTGGAAATGAAAGATATTGCTCAGCAAAGGGCAAAACTAGAAGCGACCAACGAGATCGTCGAATCGCAAGTCCGGGAGCAAACCGCCAAGTTAGCGGCCAGCGAGCAGGAGTTACAGTTGGTTGTAGAAACCGCGCCGACCGGGATGCTGACGATCGATCAAGCGGGCCGTATCGCGATGATGAATATCCAATCTGAGAAGTTGTTCGGGTATTCCCGCGAGGAACTGCTTGGCCGCCCGTTTGGTGAGCTCTTTCCGGGACGACTACAGAGGACATTGGAAGAGCTTGATAGCAAATTTTTTGCATTGCCCCAAGTTCGGGCCATCGGGTCGATCCGCGCTCTATACGGCCAGCGAAAAGACGGGACAGAATTTCCGATCGAAATGGGAATGAATCCCCTCAAGACAGAAAAAGAAGTGTTTGCCTTGGCGTCGATCGTCGACATTACGGAACGTCGTCAAGGAGAAGCAATTCTCGCTGAACGGGCGCGGCTTGCGGAGTTGAATGGCAAGATAGGCGTAGCACTTTCGCAGAACGACGACCTCCAACATATGCTGCAAAGTTGCTGCCAAGCTCTCGTAGAATACATCGACGCTGCCATCGCCAGCATTTGGACTCTTTCCGAAGCCGGTGATATTCTCAAGTTGCAAGCGAGTGAGGATACCTACACGCACTTGGATGGCCCAAACACACGCGTACCTGTAGGCCTTAATAAGATCGGACTAATTGCTGCCGAGAGAAAACCATATCTGACCAATCGCGTAGTTGGAGATCCTCGCGTGAGCGAACAAGAATGGGCCAAGCGCGAAGGCATGGTGGCGTTTGCTGGATTTCCATTGATCGTCGATGACGTGCTGGTGGGCGTTCTCGCTCTCTTTGCGAAACACGCTTTGCCGGAAGCGACCTTGAGCAGCCTGAATTCTGTGTCGACGGCAGTGGCGATCGGCATCCAACGAAAAAATACGGAAGCAGTGCTTCAGCAAGCCAAGGTCACTGCAGAAGAAGCTAGTCGAGCCAAGAGCGAGTTCCTGGCGAACATGAGTCATGAGTTACGGACCCCGATGAACGCCATCATCGGGTATAGCGAAATGTTGACCGAAGAATTTCAAGACCTTGGCCATGAGCAATTCATTCCAGACATCACCAAAATCCGTTCGGCCGGAAAGCACTTGTTGGGCCTTATAAACGACATCCTCGATCTATCGAAGATCGAAGCTGGCAAGATGGAAGTGTTTCGCGAAAAATTTGACTTCGATTCTTTCCTGCAAGATGTTGTATCGACGGTACAGCCGTTGATGGAGCAGAAATCGAACAAGCTGACTTTTCAGAAGGCCGAAAAGATCGGTGTGGTTCTGTCTGATCAAACGAAGGTGCGGCAGATATTGTTTAACTTGTTGAGTAATGCCGCCAAATTTACTGATCGCGGAGAAATCACGCTCCACGCCAAGCATATTCAGCGCGATGGTGCGCCTTGGCTTGAACTGAGTGTCTCCGATACGGGGATAGGCATGACGCAGGAACAACTGGGGAAGGTATTCGAGGCTTTCACGCAAGCCGAAAGCTCAACAACGCGTCGATTCGGAGGAACTGGTCTTGGGTTGACGATCACCAAACGATTCTGCGAAATGTTAAGTGGCGAATTGACCGTTGAAAGCCAACAGGGGGTTGGCAGCAAGTTCATAGTTAGTCTTCCGCTCGTTGACCAGAAGTCAGTTGAAGAGTCGACAGATCGCCTATCCGCTCAAGCCGTGCCGACGCCCATTCGCAGCAATGAAGTTCTCGTCGTTGATGACGATGCAGACGCCCGCGATCTCATGGAGCGTCACTTGAAGAAGCAGGGATACGCCGTCATTACTGCTCGGTCCGGTGCCGAGGCTTTGCAATTGGCGCGGCAACGATTGCCGATGGCCATTACGCTTGACGTCATGATGCCAGGAATGGATGGCTGGGCTGTCTTGCAGGATTTAAAAGACGATGCGACAACGGCCAGCATCCCAGTCGTCATGATTTCGATGGTGGATAACGCGGACTTAGGCTTTGCTTTGGGAGTTGCGGACTATCTGACCAAGCCGCCTGATCGCCAGCGGTTAGATGCAATACTGAGCCGACATCGAGCGAAACAATCGCCATGCCATGTTCTGATCGTGGACGACGATAAAGATAGTCGTGAATTGTTAGTGAGGCTTGTTGAAAAAACGCCTTGCGATATCCAAACTGCCGAGAATGGTCGGCAAGCTATGGAATGCATTGCAGAGAGACGGCCCGATTTGATTTTCCTGGATTTGATGATGCCGGAGATGGACGGGTTTGAAGTCGTTGCCGAACTTGGGCGACAGGGGCTCGCAAAAATCATCCCGATCATTGTTTTGACGGCGAAAGAACTAACTCGCGAAGATATCGAACGACTGCAAGGTGGCGTTACGAATATTCGGAGCAAGTCAGGTTTGTCGAGAGATGATTTGTTTCAAGAGATTTCCTGCTTGCTAGAGCGGTGCTGTTCGAATCCAATAGGAGGTGGAGATGCCGCGCATCCTGATCGTTGAAGACAATGAAATGAATCGCGATATGCTCTCGCGTCGTTTGCAACGTCGTGGGTTCGATGTGATCTTGGCGGTGGATGGCCAGATGGGTGTTGACGTCGCTATTGCGGAAAGCCCAGACTTGATCCTGATGGATATGAGTTTACCCGTGATCGATGGTTGGGAAGCAACCCGAATTATCAAGACAACCGTCGTGACAAAAAATATTCCTGTAATCGCACTGACCGCGCACGCTATGGATGGAGACCGCCAAGCAGCACTTGACGCAGGTTGCGATGAATACGATACCAAACCGGTCGATCTCGAGCGTCTGCTCGTCAAGGTCCTTGCTCTTTTGGAAAGGAACACACAGTCGTGAGTCAATCGCTGGGTAAGTTGCTCGTTGTGGATGACAACGAAATGAATCGCGACATGCTCGCTCGACGATTGACTCGCCGCGGGTATGAAGTAGTCACGGCACCGGATGGTCAGGCTGCTCTCGATCTCATTGCCGAGCAGAGCTTTGACTTGGTCATGCTCGACATCATGATGCCCGGTCTATCCGGCTGGGAAGTTTTGGAGCGTATACGCGAGCAACGTTCGCGGCTAGAGCTGCCCGTTATCATGGCAACTGCCAAGGACGGTAGTGAAGATATCGTGAGGGCGCTCACGCACGGTGCCAGCGACTATGTAACCAAGCCCCTGGATATCGAGGTAGTATTAGCTCGGGTTGGTACGCATGTCATTCTCAAAATGACGCATGAAAAATTGCGTGCCGCCAATAAAAAACTCAAGAAGGACTTGGCCGCAGCCGCGCACATACAACGATCGCAATTACCGCTTCAAACGCCATTGCTCACGGGCTGCGAAGTCGCTTGGTATTTTCGTCCTTGCGATGAGTTAGGTGGTGATTTTCTAAATGTGTTTGATATCGGGACCGATTATGTAGGTATATACTTATCGGATGTTTCCGGGCATGGCGTTCCCGCCGCATTGATGTCCGTCGCCGTCAGTCAAGCTTTATCCCCTAGCTCTACAGATACATGCATCGTCAGCTCGCCTGATAGGTCAAAAGATGATGGTCCGCTTCGCGTTACGCCACCGGGGCAAGTAGCCGATAAAATCAATCGCCGTTTTCAAATCGTTCCCGACGCGCAACAATTCTTTACACTCGTTTATGGGCTGTACGAGCACAAGACGCATCGATTCCGGTTTACGTCCGCTGGCCATCCGCCCGTCATTCATCTTCCACGCAAGGGTCGGCCTCGGGTCATCGATTTTTCGGGCGGGCCACCGATTGGTCTTTTCCAACAAGAAGAAGGCGTATTTGGTCCTTACGAAGAACAAGAATTGACTCTCGGTATGGGAGATCGATTAATTCTCTATTCGGATGGAGTCACCGAAGCGATGGATGCCCATGGTCAAATGTTCGGTATTTCACGATTGCTCGAACATATTGAAGCAACCGCCAACAGCAAACTTCAGGATTCGGTGGATGACCTGCGCGATACGCTGTTGAAATGGTGTGGAGAATCCCACTCTCCGGCAGATGATATTTCGATGCTGATCATTCAAATTGCCGAATGACGAACGCTTGAGAAAGATGCATTTGAAAACGGGTTTGTCAGCGTTTGCGGGGCATCTGTCGCAGGTTCGAGTTGATTCGTGGTTGCCTCGTGGTAGGATAGAGTTTCCTAAGACCATCCCCCACCCACCCTAGAATCCATCCATGATGCCGAAATTTTCTAGCCTCGGCTGCTGCGTTTTAATTGCGATTGGGACCGCCGTAAGTGCAGAGGAGCCCGTCGTATTTAATCGTGACATTCGACCGATCTTGTCCGACACATGCTTTCAATGTCACGGGCCGGACGAAGGTCAACGGCAAGCGGGGTTGCGTTTAGATATTCAAGACCTGTCGCGGCAGCCTGCCGAGTCGGGATTGGTTGCGATCGTGCCGGGCAATATTGACCAGAGCGAATTGATCAATCGCGTCCTCACGACCGATCCAGATCTTCGCATGCCGCCACCCGATTCAGGAAAATCGCTGACCGAGCATCAGGTCGATTTGCTTGAGCGGTGGGTTCGCCAAGGAGGCGAATATCAAGGTCATTGGGCCTTTATCGCGCCGCAACGACCGCAAGTTCCCGATGTCACTGCGAAAAAACAACTTCGAAATGATATCGACCGATTCGTGCTGAGCAAGCTTGAAAAGTTAGGTTTCGAATTTAGCCCTGCTGCCGACCGCGAGACCCTGCTTCGCCGAGTGACACTAGACTTGACCGGATTGCCGCCGACACCTCAAGAGCGTGATGCTTTCTTGCAGGACACATCTCCCGAAGCTTACGAACGCGTTGTCGACCGTCTACTCCAGTCGCCCCATTACGGCGAGCGAATGGCAATTCAGTGGTTGGACTTGGCTCGCTATGCGGACAGCAACGGTTACCAAATCGATAGCAGTCGCCAGCAATGGCCTTGGCGTGACTGGGTCATCCAGGCTTTTAACGACAACATGCCCTTCGACCAGTTCACGGTCGAACAAATTGCAGGTGACATGTTGCCTAACGCGTCGTTGTCACAAAAAGTGGCGACGGGCTTCAACAGAAATCATCGGCTGAACGGCGAAGGCGGGATCATTGCCGAAGAGTGGCGCGTCGAAACCGTTATCGATCGTGTCGAGACAACCGGACTAACTTGGCTTGGGTTGACACTGAATTGCTGTCGATGTCACGATCACAAATACGATCCGATCACGCAACGAGAATTCTATTCACTGTTTTCGTACTTTAATAACGTCGCCGAAAGTGGAACGTTGCAGGGAGAATCACGAAACACCGATCCAACCATCCCTGTCGCAACCTCAGAGCAACAAAAGGAATTGATGGCCTTTGAACAAGAAATTCAAAATGCCGAGATCGATCTGACCACGCGACTTGAGAAGTTGCCTCAATTGGTAAGCCAATGGGAGCCCGAATTTAAGAAACAAATCGATACCACTGGAGCGGCTTGGTCAATCCTCGAACCAAGCCAAGTGATTTCACGCAGCGGAGCTAGTCTCATGCGTCAGTCGGATGGCTCGTTCTTGGCAGGTGGTGAAAATCCTGGCAACGATATCTACACCATTCAATCGCCGCTAAGACCTGGACTATGGAGTGGGCTCTTGTTGGAATGCTTTCCCGATACCAGGCTACCCATGCAGAGCTTAGGACGATACCCCAATGGCAATTTCGTATTAACTCGTGTTGACGCAGAAATTTCGGCACCGACGCTGCCAACTCCTCACATTGTCAAATTCACTTATGCCGAAGCAGACTATTCACAACAGGGCTGGGATATCCAAAACACAATCGGCAACGACACTTCGAAAGGCTGGGCAGTGGACGGCCCAACGCGTAAAGAAATTTGCCGCGCAATGTTCCTAGCGGACGCTCCCTTTACGGTTCCTAAAAACGCAACTATTACGATCCGCCTCGTTCAAGAATCGCTGAATCAGCACAATATCGGACGTTTTCGAGTTTCTACGACGGGACTTGCTCGGG
>JANMNK010000642.1:0-5410 GCA_031373875.1 Pirellulaceae bacterium
CTCGGAATCGATCCAGCCGAAAACAGCGAGAAACACACGGAGGTGATGAAAACCGATGCACTCAAGCAAGCTCTCAACAAACACGGCTTCGACGCTGCGTTTGGCGGTGCTCGACGTGACGAGGAAAAATCGCGAGCTAAAGAACGTGTATTCTCGTTCCGCGACAAGTTCCATCGGTGGGATCCGAAGAATCAAAGGCCCGAGCTTTGGAACTTGTATAATGCCCGAGTCAATCCAGGCGAAAGTATCCGCGTATTCCCGCTCAGCAATTGGACAGAGCTGGACGTTTGGCAATACATTTATCTCGAAAACATTCCTCTGCCAGATCTTTACTTGGCAAAAGTTCGACCGGTAGTCGATCGCGGTGGGACTTGGATCAATGTCAACGATGAACGGTTGATCGTGCGTCCTGGAGAAAAAATAGAACACAAAAAAGTACGGTTCCGTACGCTTGGTTGTTACCCACTAACAGGCGCGGTTGAATCCGAAGCCGACACCTTGCCCGGAATCATCCAAGAAATGTTGCTTACTAAGACTTCGGAACGCCAAGGCCGCATGATCGACAAAGACTCTGGCGGTGCAGGAATGGAAGAAAAGAAAAAACAAGGCTACTTCTAAGGGTATGCCAAATCGAAGAACTGGTTTTCCTAGCTAGAGGGCGCGATCCCTTCAGTTCTTCAAACTATCCAGCGGCAGACGCCGCTCGATCCAACCCAAAAAATTGGCTTTGACAAAGCCGTGATGAAGATGAACAAACCGTCTTGACCTGGACCCAATAGAAAACTCTCAGCATATCGAATCCTAGTATGTCTCATCAAAGTGATCTAATTGCTTCGGATATTTTGGCTTACCTCGAACAACACGAGCACAAGGAGCTGCTGCGGTTTATCACCTGCGGTAGCGTCGACGATGGAAAGAGCACGCTGATTGGCCGACTGCTGTTCGACTCGAAAATGCTGTACGAAGATCAACTAGCTCAGCTTGAGAGCGAAAGCATTGTCCACGGTACAACCGGCGGGAAATTTGATCCCGCGCTCGTAACCGACGGCTTGAAAGCCGAACGCGAACAAGGCATCACGATCGATGTCGCTTATCGCTATTTCTCAACCGCCAAACGCAAATTCATCATTGCGGACACACCAGGCCACGAGCAATACACTCGCAATATGGCGACAGGCGCCTCGACTGCGGATTTGGCAATCATCTTGATCGACGCGCGCCACGGCGTCTTGACCCAGACTCGCCGCCACAGCTTTATTGTGTCGTTGCTGGGAATTCGCCACGTTGTCGTGACAGTCAACAAGATGGACTTGGTCAATTTCAGCCAATCGACATTCGATAAAATTTGTAGTGACTATCGCGACTTTTCATCGCGACTCGATCTACCCGATTTGCATTTCATTCCGATCTCGGCACTGAACGGTGACAACGTTGTCGATCCAAGCCCCAACATGCCTTGGTATCGCGGCAATACGCTGATGAATTTCCTGGAATCGGTCTACATTGGTTCGGATCGCAACCTTGAGGATTTCCGACTGCCCATTCAGTATGTAAATCGCCCGAACCTAGACTATCGCGGATTCTGCGGGACAATATCGTCCGGCATCATCCGCAAAGGCGACGAAATCATGGTTTTGCCGTCGCGACAACGAAGCCGTGTAAAACGGATCGTCACTATGGACGGCGATATAGACGAAGGCTTCGCATCGCAATCCGTCACGCTCTTGCTTGACAGCGAAATCGATTGCAGTCGAGGTGACATGATCGTCCGCCCGGGAAATGTCCCCAAAGTTGCCAATCAGTTTGATGCGACGATTGTATGGATGGCAACGGAACCTCTAACGCCGGGTAAGACGTATCTCTTTAAGCAAACGACGCAAACCAGCCAAGGTCAAATTGACTCGTTACGCTACCGAGTCGACGTCAACACGTTGCATCGTTCGCCAGCACCAGACTTGCAACTCAATGAGATAGGCCGCTGCACCATTACTCTCAATCAGCCTATTTACTTTGATGCGTATCGACGAAATCGTTCGACCGGTGCGTTCATCATTATCGATCGAATTTCCAACATCACCGTCGGCGCGGGTATGATCACCGACCGCGACGCTGCTCGCGATCCAAAACTTGCAAGTTGGGAAATCAGCGACACCGAAAGCGCTGGTTCGGATTCCCAAGTCGCTAACGTTGGAGGCGTTGAACGCCAAGCTCGATTTGGTCAAACTCCCGTGACCGTATTGTTTACGGGCTTGACGGGCTCGGGGAAAACGACCGTAGCGCACGCAGTAGAACGCTCGTTGTTTGATGCTGGACGAGCGGTCGCGGTCATTGATGGCGAGTCGGTTCGAAAGGGCATGAACAACGATCTTGGCTACTCCATCGAAGATCGTTCAGAGAACCTTCGCCGTTCAGCTTATTTGGCCAAACTCATCAACGACGCTGGCTTGATTTGCTTGGCAGCGTATGTTGCTCCAAGCCAATCGGTTCGCGATCGTGTAGCCGACGTTATCGGCCGTGACCACTTCATCGTCGTCCATTGCAAAGCGTCCGATACCGTTTGCCGCGAGCGGGATACCAAGGGCCACTACAAAGCCGCCGACGCAGGACAGCTTGCAAATTTCCCTGGCGTGACAGCTCTTTACGAAGCACCAGAGAATGCCGATTTAGTCCTCGACACCGGCACCACGTCGATCCCCGAATGTGTCGATGCCGTTGTGAAACTTCTCAAAGACCGAAAAATGATCCGGTAGGAATTTTCCGACATGTCGGATTCATAGAGTCAGCGACACGGTTGAGCTGGGTGAGTTTGCAAAGAAAATTAATTCCCAAGTCGGCGAAGCTCTTGATAAGCCGCCGACAACAGCGATACCGCCGTCTCGACCTCTTGCAGCGTATTAAATCGACCGATCCCAAATCGCAGACTGCAGCGAGCCTGGTCCTCGGCTAGTCCGATTCCCGTCAAAACATGGCTTGGATGAGGCGTTGCCGATGTGCAAGCGCTGCCGCTACTCGCACACAATTCCGACGTCAATTGCATGATCGATTGGCCTTCGACATTGGGAAAGCAACAATTCAAATTGCCATCGAGCCGAACGGAGCTTTCCAAGCGGGGGCCATTGAGAATCAAGTCCGGCAGCTCTCTGGTCAGGCCTTGCCATAAAGCGTTTCTCATTGCTCCCACATGATCCATTTCGGTCGTCATCAACCGCGATGATTTTTCAAGTGCTCGCTCCAAGCCGATGATTCCAGGCGAATTCAGCGTGCCCGAGCGAAGGTTGTTTTGCTGGCCGCCGCCGACGATATGCGGCTGTAACACGATCCGCCGATTCCGCGATCGGACGTACAGTCCCCCGACGCCTTTCGGGCCATAAAATTTGTGAGCAGAAAAACTCAGCAGATCGACATTCAGGGCATCGACATCCACTGGCATGCGTCCTACCGCTTGCGTCGCGTCTGTATGTAGAGTCACTCCGAACTGACGGCACAGTCGGGCAACTTGGGAGATAGGCTGGATGACTCCAATCTCATTATTGGCCAACATCAAGGTGACCAAAGCCGTATTGTCATCTAATTCCGCAGACAGTTGGTCCAAATCGATCATTCCCGGCACGCTGGATGTTTTATTCTGGACTGGCAACAAAACAATCTCAAAACCAAACGACCTAAGTCGTTGAAGCGGGTCCAAAATCGCGCGATGTTCCGTCGTGAAACTGACCACCTTTCGACGTTTTTGCCTAGAATGCAAGCAGTGACCGAATAAAGCTAAATTATTGCTTTCCGTAGCGCCGCTTGTAAAAACTATTTCGTCGGACGATGCGCCAATCAGTTTGGCGACCGACGCTGTCGCTTGCGTTATAGCTTCGCCCGCTCGACGCCCCAGCTCATGAGTGATGCTGCCAGCGTTTCCAAACTCAGTTTGAAAGTAAGGCATCATCGCGGCCAAAACGTCCGGGTCGACCGGAGTCGTGGCGTGGTTGTCAAAATAGATCATCGCGATTCAATCGGTTGACTTAAAATAAATTCTCGACACAGAGTCTCGACCACGTCTCCAAACGATCCATTTCCTGGGTGATATCGGCCAACGGCAAAAAACCAGCATCTACCAAATCGTCTTCACGCGCTCGTGCATCTGGTTGAGCCAGTTCCATCACGTGAACAATACCCAAATGGACCTTACCAACTTCATTGCTGTCATCGTAAATCAATCCGACGATGGGATGTTGTACGGGGTTAGGCAAAACGATTTCTTCCTCCAATTCGCGCGCCATGCCTGTTCTGTACCAATCGTCGCCTTGCGTATCCTCCGTCGAGATGTGTCCACCGATACCGACACTTCGCAGTGCATGTAAACGTTTTTCACCTTGACCTTTGCCTCGCGTGTATTGAAAAAGTTGCGTACCTTGGCTGTCCGTGAATTTCAGCAAAACATACGGTATCAGTTGTTTGTAGCTGGGGTCCGTTTCGCAGGTACGACGAGGCTGGAAGGACTGATTGTCTCGGTCCAATAAAGCATCGAGGTACCGGTCGACATCCCGTTGAAACCCCGTGAACGCTCCGAGTTTGTCAATCAACGAAGCCCGCACACATAAAACTTCTTCGTCCATTCCCATCAGGTATTCATCCTCGAAAGTTCTATTTAGGTTGCCTGTCGTCTGAACAAAAATCGAAAGATCGAACAGACATCTCGCTGATCTCCGGCACCGATCATATCAAAATCGTACTCGTACTCAGTGAAACGGTACTCGTACTCGATAGGGAGCTATGGTGGAGCACGAATACCGCCTGTGGCTCAGTACGACTACGAAAATGCTTTCAATTCGCGCATTTTGTCGTGCAACGCACCGGCGATCAGCGAAATGCCTCAGATCAAATCGAATTTCTGTATCCCGTAACTCACCAAGTTACGCATCCGATGAATGCTTGCAAAGCCCTTGCAGCGCAGTTGGCCAGGCATCCGCACTCCCTTTAGCATGGAATTTTCATAGTCCCCCGACCGTCGCCTGTGTTGGGCGAAAGTCAAAAATTTCGATCTAGGGAAATTCGGGTGGTCAGGCTATAGTCCTCAACCAATGCCATCGATTTTGCTTTTACCAAAACGGAAAGATCGACTTCGTCAATTTGCTTTAAGGGCGTCAAGGATGATGTGCTTCTCGAAAATAGCTCGAACTCTCGCAGTAACCGCAACGATCCACTTGAGTTTCACAAATTGGATTGCTGCTCAAGCACCTAATCAAGGCTATTCTCCTCAACGCCAACCCGCTGGACAGCCCAACCAAAATTTTGGTCAGCCAGCACAGGGAGTGGGGCAACCCGCTCAGAATCTCGGTCAACCCCTGTCAGTCAACGGCCAGCCTCTACAAGGCATAGGGCTACCGGGGCAAAATCTCGGCCAACTCGATCAAGCGTTTGG
>JANMNK010001019.1:0-4007 GCA_031373875.1 Pirellulaceae bacterium
GGACCTCGCCACGTCGCTCCGTTGCCTATCGATTATTTCTTTCGATCTCTCGCTCAAGCGGAACGCGAACTGGCAGTCGGAATCATCTTATCGGGAACAGGCACAGACGGCTCAACTGGCTTGGCTGCTATCAAAGGCGAGTTTGGTTTGGCCATCGTTCAAACGGTCGAGTCCGCCAAGTTTACGGGAATGCCGCAATCCGCAATCGCTTCGAATGTTGCCGATTACGTGCTCGCACCGTCCGAGATGCCTGGGCGATTAATGGCTTATACGAGTAGTGAATTCCTAAAACCGCTAAAGATCCGCGATGTACCAAATCCGGACATCTTGCCGGTGCTGCCGGATATCTTGCTATTGCTCCGCCGACGATGCAGGCACGATTTTTCAAAGTACAAACCTACGACCATTTGTCGTCGCATTGAGCGGCGAATGAACATTCATCAAATTACGTCGCCAAAACAGTACCTTAAGTATCTCGAAGAGTCACCGTCAGAACCCGAGACGCTCTTTAAGGAGTTGCTGATTGGAGTGACTTCGTTTTTTCGCGATCCTTGGGCCTTTGAAACTTTGGCGAACCTTGCCATCCGTCCGATTTTGCGAGATCGCCTGGAAGAAACTTCGATACGAGTCTGGGTGCCGGGTTGTGCAACCGGCGAAGAAGCTTATTCCATTGCAATTCTCTTCCGAGAAAGTATGGATCAGTTGAATGTCAATTGGCGAGTTCAGATTTTCGCGACCGATCTCGACAGTCGTTCCATCCAACAGGCTAGGACTGGGCTTTTCTCAAGCGGAATTGCGAGTTATGTTTCTGCAGTACGGTTGAATCGATTCTTTATCAAAGAAAATGATTGTTATCGCATTCGCAAAGAACTTCGGGATCGGATAGTTTTTGCGGAGCAGAATGTTATTCATGACCCGCCGTTCACCAAACTTGATCTATAGTCCTGCCGAAACCTGCTAATCTACATGCAGCCAGAGCTGCAGTTAAAATTGCTCCACATTTTTCACTATTCTCTGAAACCGACAGGATGCCTTTTTCTAGGTACTTCTGAATCGTTGGGCGAAATGAGTTCGGAGTTCGATTCGCTTGACAGTAAAGCAAAGTTATTCCGGCGAAAATTGACTTCGAACAAAACAGACCGGATTGGTGAACAACCATTTCGCCACGTCTCGATTATCGAAAATGCAGAGCGTCCATCCAAGTCCATGAAAAGAAATCCACCACCCCTAACCGTCCGTCAAGCAGTTGCCGAATTGCTTGCGAACAACTTTGCGCCTCCAACAGTCATCGTAAATACTGCAGGCGACATTGTCCATGTCCATGGTCGCACCGGACAATTCCTGGAATTAACTTCCGGAGGTCCGCCGAAGAATATTTTGTCGATGGCTCGTGAAGGATTAGAACTCGACTTGGCAGCCGCGTTACGCTCCGCAGCGGCCAAAGATGATCCGGTCGTGTTTGAGAATGTTCCCATTATCGTCAACGCTGCAACCGTTCTGACGTTGCTGACCGTACAGAGAATTTCCGAACCAGAATCGATTGCAGGCCTACTACGAGTTTCTTTTCAAGCGGCCCCAACTAAAGTTCTTTCGAATACCAACGCGACATCCGAAACGAGCCCCACGAACAAAAGCCGCCGAGATATTGAGCTTGAAAAGGAGATTCAATATACCCGTCAAACGCTCCAACGAACGATCGAAGAACTCGATGCTTCCAACGAAGAAATGACTTCGCCAAACGAAGAACTACAATCCACGAACGAGGAGCTACAAAGCACAAACGAAGAACTGGAGACCTCCAAAGAAGAATTGCAGTCGCTCAACGAAGAATTGGAAACGATTAACTCGGAATTTCAGAATAAGATTCGAGAACTTTCGCAATCCAACGATGATATGCGCAACTTGCTGAATAGCACGGAGATCGCCACGATCTTCTTGGACAATCGACTTTGTATCAAGAGCTATACAGAACAAGCCAAGCGCATTATCCGTCTCATCCCGTCGGATGTCGGACGTCCTCTTCAGGACTTAACATCGCATCTGGAAGGCCAACACGTTGTATCACTCGCCGAAGAAGTTCTTCGTACTTTGGCTTTTAAAGAATGCGAGGTTCAGACCGACGAAGGCCGATGGTTGCTCCTGCGCATACTACCGTATAGGACATCGAACGAGAAAATCGACGGATTAGTAATGACGTTTATCGACATAAATGAACTAAAACGAACGCAGTCGGCAATTCAACATGCTAAAACGTATGCCGAGAACATCGTGGAAACAATTCGTGAACCACTTTTGATTCTCGACGACCAGCTGAGAGTCCAGTCAGCCAATCGCGCGTTCTATAAAAGATTCCGGACAACCCAAGAAAAGACAATCAACCATTTGTTATACGATTTAGGCAGCGGACAATTGGACATTCCGCAATTACGTGAATCGCTAAATTCAATCTTGCTCAACAATAGTACTTTTGACGATTTCCTCGTTGAACATTCCTTTCCCAAAACCGGTACGACGCGAATGTTGCTAAATGCTCGATGCATCTCGGGCACAGAGAAGAACGACCACTTAATTCTTCTTGCGATTGAGGAAGTGAGCAAATGAGTTCAGAGCAATCCCTAGACAGCACACCCCAATCTGACCTTCGAACCAAAGCAGTCGCAAATGTAAAAGGCACGCGATCCAACCTGTCCAAGTTGACTGCCCAGGAAGTGGAGCGTTTGGTTTACGAGTTGGAAATCCACCAAGAAGAGCTCCATATACAGAATGAAGAACTCCGGAAAACGCACGTACTGCTCGAGGAATCGCGCAGCATGTACTCGGACCTGTATGAGTTTGCTCCGGTCGGCTACATCACCATCGATCAAACCGATTCCATCGTGCGAGCCAACTTGACTGCCGCTAACATGCTTGGACGCGAAAGAGGAAAGCTCATTGGTGCTCGATTTGGTTTCTTCTGCAAACCGTCCGCACGCACTACATTCCAGCAATACCTTGATAATGTTCGATCCGACGAGAATTCACTCACGGAAGAATTTCCATTCGCTACAGGAAACGACGAGGCCATAATACTGCGGTTGACTAGCAGTCGCGTTTCTACTGGCAAACCCGACGAGTGGCATTGCAATATTATTTTGCTGGACGTCACACAAGCAAGAATCGCCCAACAAGTCGTCTTGGAAAGAGACCGTCACCTGCGATGTCTGGCTAACTCCGCACCAATCCTAATCGCGTATCTCGACTGCAATTTTCGCTTGCAGTTTGTGAATTCTGAATTCCAGGAATGGGTGGGCCATCCAAGCGACCAGTTGCTCGGCCAAGACATTCAGAACGTCCTGTTTCCAGGGCAAGGTGAACCCATCACTCCATCTTTGCAACGCGTGTTGACGGGACATCGAATCGAATTCGAAATCCAGTTGAATCACCAGCGATTGGGAACCAGGCTTGTTCGACTAATCCTCGTGCCGGAGACATCGATTTCGAGCAACGATGTGGTTGGCATTCACAGCCTTTGTATTGATATCTCGGAACAAAAGGTTGTTGAGATCCAAACGACGCGGAGAAATCGGTTTGAAACGAAGCTTGTCCGATTGAACGCCGAGGAGCGTCAAGTATACGAGTTGATTCTGTCCGGCAAATCTAACAAAACGATTGCTTCCCAATTGGAAATCGGTCTCCGCACCGCAGAAAGGCGTCGGCAAGCGGTTCTCGAAAAACTGGAAGTCGAATCGCTGGCAGATCTGTTGCAACAAGTAGCAGATATTCAAAGCGTGCGTCCGCGATAGGTGCTCTCATCACGCGGCTATTTCTAACTCTCGACAAATGGCGGCATGCCGCCTGCGTCCGTCAGTGTGAAAATACGATCACGGACTGTAAGCTGCGCCTTGAAGTAGATAGAAAGTCACACACAGCTCAGTATTTCGGATGGACATCTTATAAAATGAGTGCTGCTCCGACGAAGCAAAGTGGACTACGGGCGCTAATTGTAGACGCGAGTGTTACCGATACGC
>JANMNK010001062.1:0-2567 GCA_031373875.1 Pirellulaceae bacterium
ATGGATCTCGTCGCCACCGATCCGTTGCTCAATCTATATGACGTTGAATGGCCGATTCGAACTTTGCAACCCAATCTGCCCCCGCCGAAATTTGTCTTCGGTAGCCGCAACGATTCACCGCGCTGCGGACAAGCCTTGGACTCCATCGTCTGTTCGGGCTCGATCGTCAGTGGCGGACGCGTCGAGCGTAGCATCTTAGGATCGTCAACCCGGATTCACAGTTACGCACTTGTCGAAGATTGTATCTTGGGGGATGGCGTCGATATTGGTCGCGGTGCCAAGATTCGTCGAGCCATTATTGATAAACGCGTCCGAGTCCCTGCTGGGATGGAGATCGGGTACGACTTGGACCTGGACCGGGAACGTGGATTTGCCGTCAGTCCCGAAGGCGTTGTCGTTTTGTCTAAAAGCGACACAATGCGAATGTCCGAACCCACTATTGCCTCGGAAGGCTATCGATTCGACTCTGCCGATTACGGAGCTTTTCAACTCAAGCTTGAGCAGAGGGAAAGCCTTGAAAGGAGTGAGTCGCTTCCATCTGGCTGGGAGGATGAAAGTTGGTAGTTTTGGATTGGCCAGCAATCCTGCTTTTATTTTCATTGGCAGCCTTTTCTTTCGTTATCGGAATCTGGGCAGGGATTGTATTTGCCCGCCGACATAGGCCGCCGACCGATTCCCTCGACCGCCAACAATATTTGACGTTCATTCGCTCGATGGCAAATTGGACCAGTGAGTTTGCGGGCGATGTTTCTAAAGTCCAGACGCAGTTGACTGGGATCAGTAAACAATTAGGAGATGGCGAGTCCGTTGAGATCGCACAGGATGTCGGCTGTATTCTGGAAAAAATGATCTCCGCCAACGAACAATTGCAATCACGACTCAGTTCCGCAGAACATCGCTTGGAACGGCAAGCTCACGAGTTGGCGGACTACCTGACCGAAGCCCACACCGATGGCCTGACCGGTTTGGCGAATCGCCGAGCTTTCGACAAGCAACTGGACGCATGTCATCGATCGCACGTGCAGTCGGGACGTTCGTTCGTTATCGTGCTGATCGACTTGGATCATTTCAAGAACGTGAATGATTCGTTAGGGCATCTTGTGGGTGACAAAGTCCTTCGCCAGTTCGCAGACCGACTTCGACACAGTTTTCGCGAATCGTTCCAAGTGGCTCGCTATGGTGGCGAGGAATTTGCAATCCTCATGGGCCAGTCGCTCACACAATGCGTCGAGATAGTCGAGCGATTCCGACAGAATATCGAGCAAATCCCACTTCAGGTGGACAGTATTCAATGGCGTATGACCTTGAGCGCGGGGCTCGCTGAAATTCGAAAGGACGAGTCGTCGGACGCTTGTGTTCAACGTGCCGACGAAGCGCTCTATGTCGCCAAAGCGCAAGGGCGAAACCGAGTATGTGTGCATGATGGATTTTCGACGAACATCCGACTTCCCGAGGATTCGATCGCAAACGATGGCACCAAGGGCGAATCGACTGGTAGGGACGCGGCGAGCGCGGCGGCAAATATAGAGCGTGAGGTGAATCGCGATCGGTTGCAGCAGCGATTGCAAAACCACCTCAACGCAGAAACACAGCGATGAAGTGGCCGCAAAATCATTTGTTCAGATCCATGGGTTTGGCCATTCACGCCATGCGTCGAGATAGCTGCGATAGGCGGGATGCTGTTCGGATTCTCGCTCCAAGAGTTCTTTTGTCTCTTGGGTTAGGGCTTGTTCGCGCGCTAAATCGATCTTGCCCATCAACAACGCCGTGCGAAGGAACACAAAGTAAGTGTCCAAGACATCGCATCGACAATATTCATTAATTTCCGCGACCTTGCCCGCAGCAAATAGATCTTGAACCATGTCGCCTTGGACATCCATCTTGCCTGGTTTGGAAACCAAGTGGGCTGCGAGATTGAGGCCCCCGCGAAACCACGTCGAGCCAAAGTTCGTCAAAATTTCGTGCAAGTCCAGATGCGATTGGACGTTGTATCGATTTCGGCTTTGCTGGTAGCTACGGTCAAGTACATTGAACCAAGCCGGAACGCTGATCCCGTACCGGAATGCTGCCAATTCGAGCAGCGGCAGGTCAAACGAGCGTCCATTAAAAGTAACCAGTGTCGGATGGTTGTATTTTTCCCAGCCCAGCCAAAAATGCTTGGTCATCATATGCGGGCGGTGATGCGGTTGATCCAACAATACAATATCGATCAGCGAAAAATCTTCGCGAATTTTGGCGACGGCGACAGCGACCGGAATATGGAACGTGTAAGGAATGAAATCGCGTCCCGTTTCGGCCACCAGTTCTTGCCGAAATCGCTGAATCGACTGTTCTGCTGACAAGTTTTCCTTGGGATAACGGGTCAGTGAAATGGCATGGCCATCGGCGACGCTTTCGGTATCAAAAAGCAGGTATTTGACTTCGTTAGGCTGATTCATATCTTTATGCCACTTTGCAGCGTGTACAGAACTGCCAACAATGTAACCGAAGTTATCGATAGCGTGGGGGGACGTTGATGCACTCGCCATACTATTTTACAACCGGTGCCCCACAATTATTTGACTAAC
>JANMNK010001090.1:0-17127 GCA_031373875.1 Pirellulaceae bacterium
GTCCCGAAATTGAGAAAAATCGTCAAATTCTTCCCAAATTACGGCCAGGCATTTAATCGCTAATACCAGAACGGCGGTAGAGGATGCTAGAAACCAAAGCGGATTCAAGTCAACACCAGATTGAATAAAACACAAGATAATTTCGATGCGAGTAAAACTCGAACACGCGCTTTACGTAGTTCTGGAGATCATGGGTAGAACATGAAAAGTTACCACACGATCGGCAAGCCAAAGCTAGCAGATTATCTCACGTCATGATTTGATTACATCAACAACAACGCAGAACGAGGGCAACCCATCAACGAAGTTCTCGGTTGATTCCAAATGCGTTTCACGGAATCGTTCCAAGTAGCGTTTTGAGAAACATCGAACAAAAAAAGCCATCGTCTAGGAATCGACGATGGCTTTTAGAGTGTGCGATGACTTATTGGAACGTAGTCGGAAGTTACATTGCTTGAGCAAATAGCTTTTCGACTTGAGACCATTGAACGACATTCCAAAATGAAGCGATGTAGTCAGGTCGTCGGTTTTGGTATTTCAAGTAATACGCATGTTCCCAAACGTCGAGAGCCAGGATCGGTTTGCCTTCAAGGCCAGCGATCGCCTGTCCCATGATTGGGTTATCTTGATTTCCTGTGGAACCAACGACGAGTTTTCCAGCTTGTACAACCAGCCAAGCCCATCCGCTGCCAAATCGCGTGGTTGCCGCAGCGCCGAAAACTTCCTTGAACTTGTCAAAACTTCCAAAGTCTCTGTCAATTGCCGCAGCCAAATCACCGCTTGGAGTTCCGCCGCCGTTTGGCCCGATCAGAGTCCAAAACAAACTGTGGTTAGCGTGACCGCCTCCATTATTTCTGACGACCATTCGTTTTTCATTGGGCACGCTTGCCAAGTCGCTGATTAGCTTTTCTACAGACAAGGATTCCAGATTGGTGCCAGCAATAGCTTCGTTGACTTTGGTGATATAGGTTTGGTGATGTTTGGTATGATGAATTTCCATCGTTTGTGCGTCGATGTGAGGCTCGAGCGCGTTATAAGGATAAGCCAACGGGGGTAACGTGTATGACATGATTCGAACTCCACTTATTCAGACGTGACCAACCAAAAAAAATCAGCGAAATAGACTTCCTGCGGAAGCTTTCCACCACGCCCATAGTTTAAGCAACGACGGGATATCCGCTAGGACCCCCGAAAACTAGAATTCCTGACATGGCAGGCTGTTGCCAAGCGAATCAGCGAGAAAAGATAAAGCATTTCTGCTCTGAAGGTACCAATATCGCGCGAGGACAAACTGAGAGCGTTTGTTCCCTAGCAAAAACTCAAGACCAATCAACCGGCATATGAGTTGCCGCGATGAGGATCTTTGAACGACGTTCATCGTCGATATTTTCAGCCGTCAAGTAGCATTGGAAATGGCCACGAATTCGTTCAGCTAGTGACTGCAGGTAGCCTAGTCGTCGATCGCGTTGCCGCGTGGGGCGAATCGCAAGGCGAATTAAGGTATGCAGAGGTCTGGTGTCTGGATTATCCGGATAGTTGAAATAAATCTCATCCAATTGGACATCGATTTGCAATATAGTCGGTCGGTCGTCCGTGCGACGCGACTGAGGGATATTTCGGCAGTCGATTCGCATCGAGACAAGATTCGATTTCGCAGACAACACTTCGGCTTTGCATTCCAAAACGAACCCGCGAAGCTTTTCGATTGCCAAGTTAAACGGAACCGATGTGACGAGTTCCGCATTGAGCAATGAGGGAGCTGATTTGACTCCGAACCATTGCAGCCAAGTCGAGTTGGTTGCGGCTACAGCTTCTTTTTCGAAACCATAAGAAAGTCGCATTACCAAGTTACGGCCACCTTCTTTGGCCATCAATAATGCTCGGTCTGCACGATTGAAAATACTTTCTTCGCTATCTTCCGTATGAGCTTCTGCAATGCCAAAGCTGGCAGAAATGCACTCGCTACGAAGCGCGGACAACGGCAAGGAATGAATCTCACGGCGCATCGTTTCCGCACGCTCAAACGCCATCGTCAAATCGCAACCGGGGCACAAAACGACAAACTCTTCTCCGCCATAACGGGCGACAACGTCCGTATTTCGCGACATCCGTTTGAGAAGCGACGCGAACACGCGAAGCGCTTCGTCTCCAGCTTGATGACCGTA
Organism: Pirellulaceae bacterium; assembly: GCA_031373875.1. Taxonomy (GTDB): domain Bacteria; phylum Planctomycetota; class Planctomycetia; order Pirellulales; family Pirellulaceae; genus JANMGV01. The sequence continues at coordinate 2,166 of JANMNK010001090.1, forward strand.
AGTGTCGTTGACACGTTTAAAGAAATCGATGTCGGCCACAATCAAGCTCAAGGGCTGATTCGTTTCATGGCAATGCGCGAGCATCTCAGGTAAACGGCGATCAAACTCGGCACGATTGAACACACGCGTTAAGGGATCGATGGTGGCTTTTGCGTGCAAATCTTGCACACGCTCTTCAAGGCTGACGCGATCCGTAGCATCGCCAAAAAGCATCGCGGCACCGCGAAGCACTTGTCGGTCATCAAATAACGGAACGATGTTGGCATCGATCTTTACGGCGCGCGAGTCTTTGGTCATTAGCCCTAATCGGCGCGTTTGCTGAGATCCGTCGGCGACACTCTTTCGTAAAGGACATTGATCGTCGCGAAATGGTATTCCGTTCTCATCGGACAATTGAACGATGCTTGGCGACCATTCTTGCTCATACACCATGCCATGACTCAAACCAGTCAATCGCTCCGCTGAACGATTCCATTCCATAATTTGCAAATTCTGATCGATAAACACAACGCCATCGCGCATGTTGTCAATCAGGCTGTAATGGAAAATGCTTGAGAGGGATTGTTGCGATGCGTTGAATTCTTGGGTGAAGGGCGCGGACATTCTAAAATGGTTCTGACCCTCGCTGCTTTGCAGGGTGGAAAGCCATCGTTTGCTTACTTCGACGGTATTGCAAAGTTTTCGATCAATATGTTTGATAAAGTGCCCAACAAGATCCGGGTTGAATTGGACGCCGCTGAACCTATGCAGTTCTTCGAAAGCTTGAAGCTTGTTAAATGCAATACGATAGACTTGCTCGGTCGTCATAGAATCGTACGCATCGACGATGGAGATCATCTGCGAAGCGAGAATAACGTGCGGCGGCAGGGGTTGCCGACGGCTGTAATCTTGGAAAAACTGAGGGACTGCACCGATTGCTTGTTGAAGATCCTTGCTACCTCCAGCAGCTTGAATAATCTGAACACCAATTTGATGCTGGGCGACCACTAAAGCCAATTCGTCCGGACTCAATTCGCTGCCTTTGAGCAGGATTCGGTCAGGAACGCCTATTTTTCCCACATCGTGCAATAGGGCAGCCAACTCCATTAGCTCTAATTCAGCTTCCGGAATCGACAGGCTGTACCCCCACGATGAAATCCCTAATGCAACGCGCAAACTGTGTGCCGCGGTGGGGGCGTGTTTGGCTCGCAGAGATTGAAATACGGCCGAAATGGGTCCGAGTTTAGCGTGTGCCAACCGGAACTCGTGATTCGCAGGCGTACGGGCAACTGTTGGCGTTGTCAGGCCAATAATGCCGGGCGGCGTTTCCGTATTAGATGGTTGTGAAAGCGTCATGAGTTCCTCAGTTGGTGATACGCAAATGTAGGTTGAACTTTGCTCGTTCAAAGCGTTGGGGCGAACTTTTTTGGTTTTTGCAAACGAAGTGAAGCGGTTATCCGCATGTCGTTATGCTTGCAATCGGAATGAACCTCACAAAGCAACCTGAATTGCCCAAGTCGACTTGACAGCGACGCCTAAATTTCCGATTCCCTAGCAGTTGCATTTCGCCCCTTTTGGCAGGAAATCGCCAGATGCCCTTTTCTAGATCTACTCGTATCGACCGTCGGCGAAGAGCTATTCGCGAGTCATCTGTCTCCCAGAATACACTGGGTTCCGACTCCCCTCGTCGCGCTCCACGCAAACGCGCGGAATCCGATTCGGAGGACTCGGCGGCAAATATTCTGCGACGAGATCCTGGTTATTCGCAAAACGTACGTCGCGCATGCCAGCAACGATTCATGCAACTGATACCCATCCGTCGTTCGTCTCTCATACTCGTCATTTCGACGGTTTGGATGGTTTGGGCACTTCTGCTGGCAGGGCATTATTTAATCCATGTTCGTGGTCAGGCCTGGTCACAACTACCTATCGCGAGCCTATTCCATATCCGCAACCGAGACAGCATCGCCCATTGGTTAGGCATGCAGTTATGGATGATAACGGCCTTAACGGCCACGCTAATTTTTCAACTTAGACGTCACAAGATGGACGACTATCGCGCCAAGTATCGTATCTGGTTGATTTACGTTTTTGCCGCGATCGCTTGCAGTTTGGATGCGTCAAGTTCTGCGCTCTACCGACTGGGTTGGAGTATCGACGGTTGGGCGCGTGCGGAAATTGGCTCTTCCGGTTGGTCCGTAGTCTTCGTCAGTTTTGCATCGATCGTAGCCGTGCTCGCGCTTCGTCTGTGTACCGAATTGAAAGTGGCACCGCTAAGTGTCACATTTTGGGTCTTTGGGCTTTTCGCCTGGGGTGTAGGTGCCATTCTCGGAACAGGTCTCATTCGAACGAATTTGCCTCAGTCGCAGTTAGATATGTTTGTAGGTGGTGCTTGGCTTGGAGGAATTCTGGCCGTCTGGATTTCAGCAGGAGTTTATCTGCGGCACATCTACATTCAAGCTCAGCGGCGATTTGTGCTTCGCGAAGGCTTGATTCGCGAATCTCGCTCGCTGCGCATGCCGAGTTTTAAGTGGTCACGTCGGGAAGCAAATGCGGCTGATACCGATTCCTCTACCGAGACAGGTGAATTGAGCACATCCTTCGCTCGACGTTGGCTGCGCATCCCATCGCTTCGTCGTTCAGTAACCGAGGAATTAAGCCATTCGACAGGCAAAGCGATTCAAGAAAATCCAAGCAACAAAAAGTCTCGCCGGGAAGCCATCGTTGAGGATGCGGTAGAAAGCAAATCGAACCTCGCAACTAGTTCAAATCGAACGAGACAAGAATTCGAAGACGACGAAAACGAACTAGACGAACAAGTTGAGGTTCAAGACAAACAAACTACGGCGAATGTACCAAACGAACGAAAAACTGGCTGGTCTAGTTGGCTAGGCAGAGACCAAATCGCAAAACAATCCAACGAGTCAAATCCCGCACAAAATCGGATCGTGGCCAAGGAAGACCGCAAATCGTCGTCTGCCTCTAACGAAAAACCATCACCTACTCAGACACAAGATCTTGCTTCCGAAGCAAAGCCAAGTTGGTGGAAGCGAAAAAGTACTCTCAAAGACGATTCAGGAGTCAACGAAAAGAAATTGAAGGCGGATACTGCTGGTCGTCCCAAGAAAAACGCCGAAGAGGACATGGCTCGCGTATCGCTCAAACATCGTTTGGCATTTTGGAAGCGACAAGGCAAAGCTGGATTGGCTACTGTGAAAACGATTGCATCTGCTGACAAAGCGAATGCGACCGCCGAGAAACGCAACGAAGCGCCAAAAGACAAAACGACTGCTGCGAAGCCCACGCGTGGACTTGGGAACTGGATGCCAAAACGAACCGACGCTGTCGATTCGGAATCCGTGAAAACAAAGTCGACCGCGCCGGTACAAAAAGCAGAGACGGAGAAGAAGAGTTTTTGGTCAAGAAAAGAAAAAGCCGCAGTGACGGTGAAGGCTGATGACGACAAAAAGGACAAGCCCAAGAAGCGCATGTTCGGTATGTTCGACGGCTTGAAGCTAAAACCACCCGTTGAAACGACGGGCACGAAACAACAGCCCACTCCGGTTGCAGTAAATGCTTCTCGTCCGCTTCCTACCACCGTGTCCAATGCTGCGAATTCGACCGAAGATGACGAAGCAGATGACGGAGATCGAAATCTGACGCGAGCCGAACGGCGACGGCTTCGACGCGAGCAAGGCCAAAATCGAAAGGCCGCATAGCTTTCAAATGCCTGATTGTTGGGAATCCCACCAGCCAAATCGGCGGTAACGAGGAGGGGCGTCATTCTCGTTTTGCATCATTTCCGTTCTAATACGTCGCATTCGCTTGAACGAAGATCAATTCGTAAGTCGATTAGCCAAGATTTTAAGAGTGAGGATTCATGAGCGTTCGAACCCGATTTGCACCAAGCCCTACCGGATATCTACACATCGGCGGTGTGCGAACAGCTTTGTTCAACTACCTGTTTGCGAAACAAGCTGGCGGGCAGTTCATCCTCCGCATCGACGACACGGACCAAGAACGCAACGTCCAAGAAGCGCTTCAGCCAATATTGGATGGCTTTCGCTGGTTAGGTTTGAATTGGGATGAAGGACCGGACGTCGGCGGGCCCTGTGGCGAATATTTTCAATCCAAGCGGTCTGCTCGTTATCAAGAGGCTGTCAACCAACTCTTCGAGTCCGGTCACGCGTATCGCGACTACGCCCGCACCGATGAGCTTCAGTTGCAACGCGAAATGGCAGAGCAGGCAGGCAAAGCGTTTGTATACGATCGACAGTGGATGGGGGATACGCCTGAGAAAGTCCGAGAATTCGAATCGCAGGGACGAATAGCCGTGGTGCGGCTGAAAATGCCGCGAGAAGGAAAGTGCGTTCTACAAGACATCGTTCGAGGGCAAGTCGAATTCGAATGGGCTGCGGAGCAGGACCACGTCATTCAACGGAATGATGGAACGTGCCTCTACCATTTGGCCAGCGTAATCGATGACCAAGATTTTCGCATAACGCATGTGATTCGCGCTGTCGAGCATTTGCCGAACACGCCACGCCAAGTTTTCATCGCTGAGAGCTTAGGCTACCAATTGCCGATTTATGCCCATCTGCCTTATGTTGCCGAACCCGGCGGCACCGCAAAAATGAGCAAGCGAAAACTCGACAAATATCTCAAGAACAAAGATTTCGCACAATTGTTCGAACACGGGAGATTAATCGCAGAGCGACTTAACAAACCAGTCTCACCAGCGACTTTCAATCCTGTCGTCGTGGATTTTTATCGCGAGATCGGATTCATTCCCGACGCTATTCTCAACTATCTTTTGTTGCTGGGTTGGTCGCTCGATGATTCGACGGAACATTTTACGCTGCAAGATGCCATTCGTCATTTTAGTTTGGAACGAGTCAACAAAGCACCTGCCAGCTTTGATCCGCAGAAGCTTGTCGCGTTTCAAACTCGATGGATGAATCAGCTTGATATCGATGCAAAGTACCGTATGGTCTTGCCCTATTTGGTTCATGCGGGTTGGCTTCCGCAAAGTCCATCGCCTCAACAAAAGGAGTTCGTCCATACTATCCTCTTAGGATGTGGCGATCGCGTCAAAGTTGCCGGGGACATTCTTCAATTTGATGATTTTTTTGCCGCAGATGATCACTTGACCTACGATCAAACTGCCTGGGACAAAGTGTTCCGCAATGATCCAACCGCCAGGACCTTGCTTGCCGACTATCGGCAAGTATTGACCAATTCACCCCTGTTTGATGCAGCATCCCTTGAGGCTGAGCTAAAAGCATTTTTGGAGCAGCGGTCATTAAAAATCGGACAAATCATCCATGCATTGCGACTGGCAGTTACGGGAAAAGCCGTGGGCTTTGGTATGTTTGAGACGTTGGCAATTCTTGGTAAGGACCGTGTGCTGAACCGAATTGGCCGAGCGCTTTCCAAGGCGTCGTGAACCCGAATCTGGCAGCCCGTGACTTAACTTGAAGATAGTTTCCCGCAAAAGGTCCAGCGACAACCGGCGAATCCCTGCGACTCGGCCTGTTCGTGTTCGCCAGTCTTTTGGATAATCGCAATTCGTAGCAATCGAAAACGGACATTGAGACCGCAGCAATCGAGATCGAATAAAGGACGCAAAGATGAGCCAAACCAACAACGAAGAAACAGACACTCCTGATCCCGATGCAGAACGTCAACTCAATTTTATCGAGCATGAAATCGAACGGGACATGGCCAAGCCGACTTGGGGCAAACGCCAAGTCTATACGCGGTTTCCGCCCGAGCCCAACGGCTACTTGCACATCGGCCATGCCAAGAGCATCTGTTTGAATTTTGGACTAGCCAAAAGGTATGACGGCAAATGCAATTTGCGTTTTGACGATACCAATCCAACCAAGGAAAACGAAGAGTACGTCAATTCGATAATGGAAGACGTGCGATGGTTGGGGTTCCAATGGGACGGTTTGTTTTACGCGTCTGACTATTTCGAGCAGCTCTATAAATGGTCGGAACAACTCATTCAAGACGGTCATGCATACGTCTGCGATTTGACGTCCGACCAAGTTCGTGAATCGCGTGGAACGCCCACGGAGCCAGGCAAAAATAGTCCTTTTCGCGACCGATCGGTCGCCGAAAATCTAGAACTATTTCGCAGAATGCGCGCCGGAGATTTTCCCGACGGAACAAAAACGCTGCGCGCGAAGATCGATATGGCATCGCCCAATTTCAATCTCCGCGATCCCGTTATGTATCGCATCCTGCGCGCTCATCATCATCGAACCGGTGATGCGTGGTGTATTTATCCGATGTACGACTGGGCTCACGGTCAATCCGATTCCATCGAGAACATCTCGCATTCGATTTGTACCTTGGAATTCGAGAATCACCGTCCTCTGTACGACTGGTTTTGCCAAGCACTCAAAATTTACAATCCGCGGCAAATGGAATTTGCGCGTCTGAATTTGACCTACACCGTCATGAGTAAACGCAAGTTGCTGCAACTCGTAAACGAAACACATGTTAGTGGTTGGGACGATCCTCGCATGCCGACGATCAGCGGCCTTCGCCGTCGAGGCTTTACGCCTGAAAGTATCCGAGCGTTCTGCGATAGAATCGGCGTCGCACGATTTAACAGTACGATCGACGTGGCGGTGCTTGAAAATGCTATTCGGGAACACCTCAATGCCATCGCACCACGATTCATGGCAGTACTCGATCCAGTCAAACTGGTACTGACCAATTATCCCGAGGATCAAGTTGAATGGATGGATGCCGTCAACAACCCCGAAGACCCCACGGCCGGCAGTCGAAAACTGCCGTTCACTCGTGAACTCCTCATCGAGCGTGACGATTTTATGGTCAACCCGCCTTCGAAGTTCTTCCGCCTGAAACCCGGCGGCGAAGTTCGCTTGCGCTACGGCTACATCATCAAATGCGAAAGCGTCGAGACGGACCCAGCGACGGGAACCGTAACGCAGATAAATTGCAACTACGATCCTTTGACTCGCAGCGGTAGCGAAACGGCTGGCGATCGAAAAGTGAAGGGCACGATCCATTGGGTTTCTGCCACTCATGCGAAACCTGTCGAAGTCCGACTTTACGACCGGCTCTTCCGCGACCCCGATCCCGAGCGTGCCGGCGAAGGTAAATCTTTCCTCGACAACATGAACCCGAATAGTTTGACTGTCATCCAAGCTATGGTAGAACCCACCTTGGCCGAATGCAAACCAAATGACCGTGTGCAATTCGAGCGCAACGGCTATTTCTGCGCCGACAGTAAAGACTCCAAGCCCGGCAAGCCCACGTTTAATCGAATTGTAACCTTGCGCGATACGTGGGCGAAAATTCAGTCCAAAGGCTGAGTATTTTCAAGGTTCGTTACCGGCAAATTAACGGCGAAGAAAGCTTTTTACGCCTTCGTCGGCGTTTGCACTGGTCCCGAGGGATAATTGGCGAGAAAGTTGCATTATTCCCTCCTGCGATGGTATTCTAGAAATCCACTTCTTGGTTACTTGGAATTGTGTGAGGGACATTATGAAATTTGACACGCATTTCTTTCGACATGCCCTGTTGTGTGTTGTTGTAGTTTGGTGCCTCGTCTCCGGCGAGACTGTAAACGGTCAATCTGCGACACTGAATGCCGGGTTAACGGCGACGGGGCATAAAGAGATAACGCTACAGCCCACTCGCATTCGACTAATACTGCAAATTCAGGCGGAGGGGCGAGATGCGAAAACGGCGATTAAGAATTTGGCCGATCACAAAACCAAAATAAACGCGGCGTTAAAAGAAATGAACGTCGACATGGCTTCCATCGACTTTGATGGCAGCAAGATAACCGAAGCGGTTGCAGGTATGGCGCCTGAAACGCTCAACGCGCCTCGATTGATTACGCAAAGTAGCGTGGATCCCTTCGGTGACCAAGAGGGAGAAGCTACCGATTTACCAGTTAAAATCTTCACGGCCAAGTCAACAGTACAAGCGGAGTGGGTATTGCCTACCGAAGATGTCGATGCACTCTCGCTTCTTCCCGAATCGCTCAAATTGCAAGTCCAGCAGCGCGATCTTCAAGGCAAAAAGATCAAAGCCGACTTGAGCGATGATGAAAAAGAATTTGCATCCGATTATGTAAGGCGTATGGCACAACAACGCGGCAATTATTACGCGAATACACCTGCTCCGCAGGACATACAAATCGTATATGTCGCAAGCATGACGACAGAACAAGAAAATGAAGCTCTCAAGTCGGCTTATCAAGAAGCCGTCGCAAACGCCCAAACACTAGCCGATGCGACTGGTCAAAAACTTGGCAAGATCCGTTCCCTCTTGCGTTCCGATGCTGCGAGCGATGCAAACAGTATGGCATACGAATACGACGCATACGGGAATCAAGTCCGACGAACCGTGCAGAAACGTAACCCTCGCGAAATCGTTTCCACGACACCGACCCGCATGTCCAAGACAGTCGGATTGACGATCGTATTTGCCATGGACTGACAAGAACAAATGTCAGCAACCCTGAAAGTCAGGAATACTGTTCTTGCATTCGGGTTTCATGATCGGCAATTATTTGGACATCCGCTTTCGAGGTTTCCAAAAGTTGTGTCATGAACCAATCGTCCAACCAACATCGATATTTGCCTCCGACTCGATGGATGTATCCCAAGTGGCCTCCATGTTTGGTGACGGTCACGCGAACGGCTTTTGACCAAGCAGCTCGGTTAAAAATCGCGAAGGGAACGATCGGATCATGAGCGTCGACGAGAACGCTTGTTTTTACGCGTAGCGAGTTAAGCAAATTATTCGTGGAGGCCTGGTCATAGTAATCCACCACATCGCGAAATCCTGCTAAGGGTGCCGTGTGTCGATCATCGAATTCCCGAATCGATCGAGGGAATGGCAACTCCGGACGAGCCGCCCACGTCGACCACTTCTCCGCCCGGCGGCGTCGCTGTATTTTGAGGTTTTTAAGGAAAAAATTTGTGTAGATTCGATTCACTCCTTTTTCCATCCATCGACTGCAGTAATGTAAATCGATGGGTGGGGCAACGACAATTGCTTTTTCGATGGCAATAGAATTAGGATCGTCTCGGTGTAACTCCGATAAGAGTTTCAACGTCACGTTACCACCTAACGAAAAGCCACCCACAATCCAACGATCGATCGTCAAATGGTTCTGAAGCCAAATCATCACCGCTGCGATTTCTGAACTACATCCTGCATGAGCGGGCAAATCGGTTAGCTCCGCCGAGGCACCAGAACCTGGCATATCGACTCGAATGACGCGAAAACCCGCGTCGTGCGCGCGGCGACCAATACGTATCATGTACGCGCTCGTGCTTGAGCCCGCCAATCCGTGCAACATCAGTAATGTTGGACGATTCGTGTTTTTTTCTTCCGGTTCCGATACATAAACATTCGTAGCACCACGATTGGGCAGCGGCACACAGACTTTTTCGTAATGTAACGAAGGAGTTGGCAGCATTCTCCGCGATGTGAGAATCGTCTGAAGGTGTCCATTCCTAAGGTACCAAGGCGGACGGAACGAATCCAAATCATTTTTTTTCATTTTGAATTCTAGCCAAGCAACGACATTAGATTGTTAAACAAAGAAGACAGTTGGCGGCGTATCGCTGCAGTTTATCACTACGTCCAGCAGCACTTCAACGAAGACGTTGCCCCTTTTTCATCTCTCAACGTTGATTGTATATTACCGGGGAGGGGGAAAGTTGACGACCTATCTCTTGACGTTTCTTAGTCGCTGCATTTTAAAATAACGCCCAGATATTGCCTGCTTTAGCGATTATAAAAAAGCCAGGAAATCCAAATGGTAGTGCATCGCTGCTTCATCGCGATTCGACTTGAGCCCGCGAGTCAGGCGACTTTACAAGCATTCCTCAAAGACATCCACGGAAGGCTCCCGGGAGTACGATGGGTGAAACCTACAAACGCCCATCTAACGCTAAAATTCCTGGGTGATGTCGATCAGGATCGGCTTGAACGTATCGCGACAATTATCAAACTGGCGTGTAACGGAATGCACTGCATGGCACTGGAGATGCGGGGGCTGGGCGTTTTCCCGTCGATGAAATCACCGCGCATTCTGTGGCTTGGTCTGGCGGGCAATCTAACAAGTCTTACCACAACTGTTCAGCAGCTTGATGAACATCTTGAGGAATTAGGATGGCACGAGGAAAAGCAAACTTGGGTGCCGCATATTACCTTGGCCCGATTTGACAGAATCGCCAACCGTCGGACGGCAGGCCGAACGAATGATCCCAGTCGCCAAGAAACACGCGAGCGATTGCTGGAAATCCTCGAACAAAACGCTGGGGAAAAAGTCGGTACGTTGCACGTAAACAGCGTAGACTTGATGGACAGCAAATTGACGCCTTCGGGCTCAATTTACCGGCCACTGTTCGTTTGTTCCCTCAATGCGAATTGATTGCTTTATTGCAAGAGAATTCGTTTCAGTCGAATAACATCTCAAGTCAATTACGCTGCAGGACAATTAGCTTGCAAAGATATCAGCGTATTGGGGCTCAAGGGAAATGAGCTGGGCGGTACGTTCCGCAAGGGCGGCGATTGTAATGTAGGGATTAACGCCAATTGGCGTAGGCATGATTGCTCCGTCACACACATACAGCCCTTCGTGAACGCGAGCGGAGCCAGTTTGGTCGTCGAGCGTACCACCATAAGCGAAATCGTAAACTTGGCACTTGTGATTGAGTACACCGTTGTGAGGATCGTCGGCCAATGCACAACCACCCAGCGGGTGAACCGTCGCAGCCTGCCCGCTCCACACGAACTTGTCTTTGAACTCGCCTCCTAAAGCAGCGGCTGTGCGGTGCAATTCCTGCCGCGCGCGGGTTCGATAATCCGAATCGTTATAACCTGGCCATCGAACGGCTGGATTCCCATATTCGTCCAATTCGATTCGACCTTGGGCAGCATCGTGACCCATCACCAAAATAACTTGCGTGTGATCCAAGTGCCAATCGCGAGTGAGCAATGTAATTATTTTCGAATAGGCGCTCGCAATTCCACCATCTTGAATTAGAAACCTTGAGGGAAGCGGATTGTGGGGGTATGTAATATTCGATTGAATGGTTGGCCCCGTATTTCCGCCAATTAACTCGTGGGCACCGAATCCAGCAATATGTGTTTTTACGGCGGTTTTTTCAATTACACCCAGTATATCGCCGTTACCTGTCCACTTATGACCCAGGCACCTTGAAAAGTGCATGTTCGACGATTGCGACTTGAGTAGCAGTTGGCAAGAGCCCAGGCTACCCGCGCTGATAATGGCGATGCGCGCTTTCAAGCAACCGTGAACTTCACGAAGTCCGTCCTCGCACTGCAGATAATGCGTGTAATGAATTCCATAGTAGCCATTCAACTTTTCGACGCAGTTCACCTTGGTCTGAGTGAACAATTCGGCCCCGTATCGTTTGGCTAGAGGCAGGTAATTCATTGCCAAAGTATTTTTTGCACCGACGTTGCAACCGCTCATGCAGTCGCCGCAATTCGTGCATGGTCGCTGGATCATTCCTTGACGATTGATAATGGGTAAACCGATCTGCGGTCCCCGCGTTACCGCTAAAGCGGACGCTTCGTAGTGGGCTCCACAATCGGCAAGATTCTGCGCGGCGATCCGTTGCGCTCGCATCTTGCATGACATATCCCTAGGTTCGACGGCCACTCCGAGTTCCCACTCGGCCCGCGCAAAGTACGGGTCCAAAAAATCAAGATCGCGCAGCGCACTAGGCCAAGCCGATTGCTGAAACACATCTCGATCTGGTCGTAACGCAACGTTTGCATTTATCAGCGACGTTCCGCCCAATCCGGAGCGGCTCATGACACTAACGTCGTCGCCTCGCAAAAGATTGATGAGTCCTAGTGGGTTATCTTCGATTCTATGATTTCGGCCTTCGATAAATAAAGGACGTTGCGCTTCGTTGGAAATATCTAGGAAGGTGTCTGGGAACGTGCCAGGAGACCATTCGCGGCCTCTCTCAATCAAACATAACCGCTGACCAGGCCTAAGACTTGCTGCCAACCGGGCTGCGCAAATACTGCCGCCATAACCCGATCCAATGATTGCGACTTCGTAGTCCCAGGGCGTTCCCTTTGGCGAAGGGTTCAATAGTTTTTGAGGCGGCGAAGCCAGTTACCCGCCAAACGCAGACAAGCTATTTCGATAGTCGTTGAAAGCAGTTTGCTTGATTGGCGTATTACAAGTCCGACGGCGGGCTGCGCGCTCGCGAATCGGATGCGACTCACGGGCGGAGGCGGAGTCCGAAATCGCGTTGACAATCCCCGTCGATACGATGCCTTGAATTGCTTGACGCCTCGAGATTTTGGAAACACCGTTTCCATTCTCGCTATTCAAGTCAGTCGTCTTCGAATCTTCGTGCATGACAATTACGATCTGTCGAGTGAGAGAGTATCTCATTGCTATCATTCTCTTGCCCTCATCGTTTGTTAAACGAAGCGGCGGGAAGACGCTGTTGGAGGTATATCGGTGCTTGATAAGCGACAACGACATAACGAACGGCTCGACGCATACAGAACCGTCATTCGTTACAGACTGTGCTAGCTTTTCGAGAGAGAGTCTCTCAAACGCTCTATCCAATTTTCCAAATCCCTTGGCCAAGCCATTTTGAACGATAGCTTTTCTTGGGTCATGGGGTGAATGAGCTGCAATGAGTAAGCGTGCAAGGCTTGCCTTGGTGCTTGGCTATTATCCTGAATGCGCGTCCCATCGGTATTGCGGTTATAAATGGGTTCGCCGCAAAGCATATGTCCCGCTTCGGATAAATGAATTCGTATTTGATGCGTTCTGCCCGTTTGCAATTTGCATTCGACAATCGTAAAATCGCCAAGTCTCTCCATGGGGCGGGCATGCGTGATGGCGCGCTGAGCGTCTTCCGGAATCGGTTCTTTCGCGCTCCCACGAATTCCGTCGCCACGATCCCTTACCAAATAAGTATCAAAGGTAGCCGCCTTAAAGTCACCTAGGACAACAGCCTGATACCGTCGATCAACGGTATGTTTTCGAAACATTCGATTGAGAGCGATCGCTGTATTCTTGTCGCGAGCGAACAACATGAGCCCGCTTGTCTCTCGATCTAGACGATGGACAGGAATGACTGTCAGCTTGGGTCCCTTCTCGCGGGACGTCGAGGATCGGTTCTGAATCGAGTTTCGTAACTGTTTTCGGGTTTGTTTTAAGGGACGGTAATTGGAGGACGTCTGGCGAGCGAGGAACTGGCGCAACGAATCCGGTAGCAGTTCATCCAACGTTGGCTGTAGTTGTCTTCTACGATTGGACAGTGTTCGTTCTTCAAAGTGTCTAACCGACGTGACGCCTGGAGGTTTTTCGACGACAACCAGAAATTCGTCGGCATATACGATCTTGACGTCGTTTGAGGCGACAGGCTTGGCAAGCGGCTGTTTCCACAGTTTAATCACATCTTTCGCCGTCAATCGACGCGCTTCATCCAAGCACAAATTGCCGTTAATTTGCACGCGACGACTAGCAATTGCGGCTCGCACGTCCTTCCAACTAGCACCACCCATGAGCTGGCGCAGCGCGGACGATACAGTTTGTCCCTCGTGCGTATTTTCCAAGTGAAATAATGTGAATTCGTCGTTCTCACGACCGGACTTGCCCATAGAATTTTCAATTGCCTGACGATGACGAGTCGATGGAAACCGTGAGAATGATGGAGTGGTTAAAGTATAACCACTGTACAATCATCTGCGACCTCGGAAACCCGCGTTGTGGAGGGAAAATTGGCAAACAAGTTCTAAGCGTTGCAGTTTAGTAATAATTAATTCCGCATTCGTCCCCTCGGATTAGAAACAAGGTAGGACGTTCAATCGTTATGAGATGCCTCGCAGTAGGAAACGGATTGTTCTAAGGAATACAGAATGGCAAAAGTCCACGCGGAAACTATCGAAATGATGGTCCAACGACTACAAACGAACTTGGAGTCGGGGCTTTCACAATCTGAAGCAGAAAAGCGTCTTGTCCAATATGGTAAGAACCAGTTACAAGAAGCGCTGAGCGAGCCTGCTTGGAAAAAATTTGCCGCCCAATTCAAAGGCTTGATCATCGGCCTGCTGATTTTCGCAGCCATCCTAGCAGGTTTCCTAGGTGAGTGGGTCGACACCATTGCGATCTTGGCAATCGTATTCCTCAACGCGATTTTAGGATTTGTTCAAGAAGAGCGCGCGGAAAAAGCGCTCGCTGCTCTACGAAACATGGCGGCCCCTCAAGCCAAAGCGATTCGAGACGGAGCATTGCGTTTGCTTCCAGCGATCGAGTTGGTGCCCGGCGATTTGATTGAACTCGAAGCCGGAGATAATGTTCCCTCGGATGCTCGATTGACAAACGCGTTCGGCCTTCAGGCCCAAGAAGCATCGCTTACCGGTGAATCCGCACCCGTGATGAAGGAATGGAATTGTGAGGTCCCGGAAGATACGGCGTTGGGTGATCGACGCAATATGGTTTTTGCGGGCACGACAGTTGTAGCAGGTAAAGCGCGAGCGATCATCGCTTCGACGGGCATGGAAACGGAGATAGGAGCAATCGCGGGGTTGCTTCGACAATCCCCCCAAGGCCAAACTCCCATGCAGAGACGCTTGCAAGAACTAGGGCGAGTTCTCGTGACGGGATGCTTGGTCATCGTGACGATTATTTTTGCGATGCAGATCTATCGTGGAGAAAAGCTTGTAGAAGCTTTTCTCACCAGTGTGAGTCTCGCCGTCGCAGCAGTTCCCGAAGGATTGCCGGCGGTTGTTACTGTGACGTTGGCTATCGGATTGCAACGCATGGCGGCTAAGAATGCACTGATTCGAAACTTGCCAAGCGTCGAAACACTTGGGTGCGTCGACGTCATTTGTACCGACAAAACGGGCACCTTAACCAGAAACGAAATGACGGTTCGGCAGTTGTGGGTGTCTCGCAATCGCTGGCAAGTTTCCG
>JANMNK010001105.1:0-5203 GCA_031373875.1 Pirellulaceae bacterium
CAGTTCTTTTTGCTGCTGCGTACCGAGCTTGGAATACCAGTTGCTGCTGGGACCGATTCCGAACAAGATCTTTGTTTCTACGAGTACATTTTGCAGGTAATCTCGGTCCAGCCATTTGGCGAACTTGTCTACAGATTCATCCGTCTGAAAGAAGTGCTCAAGATATCGACGGACCAACGCCGTATCGTCCATGATCGGCGGCAGTCTCGTTTCACCGGAATAGTTGGTTTGGAATTCAATCAAGGGAACGCGAACTTGAGCTTTGAGGTAGTCGCGGCTGTAATACGATTGATTGCGAGGCAGCGCCAAATAGCGTTCGAAGCGAGATCGATCAAAAATGTCATGATCCGCATCGAGTTGCAATCGTTGAAAGAGAACGAGCGCCTTCAGACTATTTTGCGAAGGAGGCAGGGTTGCAACGAAAGTCTCCAAGCGTTCGAGATGCTGCCGCCGAGCCGTAACGTCACTTGCCGGCGTATCGTCGGTTGGCAAAAGCCTTGCCAGATACTGACGGACGAAAACATCGTTTTCGAGCAACTGCGGAAGCGATTTGGCTAATGTGCGGCGCTGTTCTAGGGTGAGTTGCGAATGAATGGGAAACGCATTCCAGGCGCGAGTGTCTTGGGAACGTAGTTCTTTTTCGATTAAGGGCACCAAGCCATCTAGATCGACGCGCGTTAGTCGTTGCAATATCAACCTGACTTGGTCCATACCCCAATCGCGAGACAGCAATTCAAGCAGGCCAAGATTGGTAACTCCGCCCAAGCTGTTATCGTTGTTGATGGCTTGTTCAAGCAATCGTTTGTGGTCGAGTAAAGATGGATCGAGCGACGTCGCCAAATCCTTGGCGCGATCCGCTTGGGGTGGCGAGTGCTCCAACTGGAGCCCCAATTCGTTTCGGATGTATTCCAAGGTCTGGTTTGGATCGTTACCGTAGTTAAGCAATCGCTGCCGAGTCTGCATACGTTGGAAAAGCGCATTCAACGGAAGCTTGGCTGCCCATTGCTGCAACATGGCTTCGGATTCGGCCAATCGGCCAGTGTTCTGAAAATGCAGGCAATTGTAGTAAAAATATTCTTCTGAACCGGGAATAAGTTCCAACAAGACTTTGGCGCGATCTTCGGCCAAAGCGAATTTTTCAATAAACCCAATTTGCTGAGCACGTGCAGGCATCGAATTCAGTCCTACAAACGACGAAACCACTAATAGGGATAAGGCACATGATCGCATGGGAGAGACCTCGTTGCGAAGCTGAACTAGGAAGTAAATTGAAATTTGAACTCGGTCAAGCTATCCGCTTTGTTGAGTGTAGTTGAACGGAAGGACCCGGTTGGACTAGACGTGAATGAGCCTAACGAGCCGAATACTGCTTTTATAGGATAAGTTGCTAAACCGACCGAGAAAATTTCCAGGTACGAATACCCGTCGTTTTCCGTGATTTTGGGCCAATTCGCGGGCATAGACGTCACATGCAGAATGCCGGTTCCCGATAATTTTCACGACGAAGGGGACGCGGGCGAATTGTGAATCGGCAGATTGTCATCGAATTACTGGGGGCACAAACGCAAAAATTAGTGCGTAGGACTCGAATCGCGTTAAATTCTGGGACTCTCGTCGAGGATTTCTGCCAATACGCCCAGCATTTTCGACCAAGCATCCCGGGTGCGATCCGCATAGACTTGCCACTGGATATCGATCCGATGAGTGAGTTTCAGCGAGCATCCCGAATCGTTGGCAACAATATCGATTAGGACTTGTGAGCTTGTATCGGAAAATGCGCCAATGTCCCAACTGAACACTAAACGAGTGGGGCGAACCATCTCCAGATATTTTCCGACGTGATCCATTCGGTTTCCTTCGCGCTCAACCAAAAAAGAAAACGTATCACCAACGACTGCGCCAGTAAGGATGTGAATGATTGTTTCCTCACGCAAGCGAGGACCGAACATCCACTGCGCAATTAATCCTGGATCGAGCCAAGCATCATAAACCCGCTCGGCAGGGCAGCGAAATTTCTGCTCGGTACTTTCTTGGACCGCCAGTGCGGGATTCATTAAAGGCCCGTTCGTTGAGGCGGTGAGTTAATTCGGCAAAACCATGATTTCGACTTTGCGGAATTCCACCGGATGGCTTTCGGATTGGAGGGAGATAGTGCCTTCTTTGAGTAATTTGGTACCAAGATTTTTTATGAGCGTTCGAGCATGTTCGTCACGATCATCGAGTTGTGGCTCTTGATACTCCAGTACTTTTTCGCCGTTGATAAAGTGTCGGACTACTTGGCTATTATGGACTTCGACCTCGGCTGTGACCCACGGATCGCCATGAAATGTTTTCGAAGTTGAACTCATGCAGTGTTGCGTTATTAACTTGCCATCGATAACAACATTGGTTCCTGGAGTACAAAGATTTCCTGTCGTTCGCGCGTTGGCACCATCGCCGCCGAGCAATTGGACTTCGATCGAAGCGGGGAAATCCTGGTCCTTGGTCATCATCTTGGGATCTTCTCCGTGGACCATAATGCCCGAGTTGCGCACCGCCCATCCCGGTCCACCTTTACATTGGTCTCCTACAAATCGATATTCGAGTCGGATTCGGTAGTTCGAAAATTTGTCTTTGTAAAACAGGTGACCGAAAGTCTCGTTGAAATTTTCGTAGCCTTCGTATCCGACTTTAAGCACTCCATCTTCGACGCGAAACGTGTTCTTGTAGTTTTCTCCCAAGTCGTGATAGCGGATCTTGGGTGTCCAGCCTTCGAGGTCTTTGCCGTTGAATATTGATACCCATTTCCCCGAATCTTTTGCATCTTGTGCAGAGGCATTTGGGGTGGTGAACGAGAAAATATCTAAACAGCAAGTGGTGAGGACGAGCAAAAATCGCACAGCGAGAGATCCTTTTCGGACGAGGATTTGAGCGGGACAAGTAGGGCCTGCGCAGGACTCACGAGTGAGTCAGCGTGGTTATTTGACAGCGCTATTTTACGGCGGGGATGACACTGGAGTCTTGAGCGCGAACAACAATTTCCTCAGGTGTCTTTACAACGCCTGAAACTTGATTCGCACTTGCAAAAATGACTTTACCGTCGGTTGCCGAGTTCAACATGTCTTGAATAGCGGGAACCACGATATCAGTAGGCAGCGCATAGCTGCATACCCGTCCTGCGCGTGCGATGTTGATTCCGACTGCATGGCCGTAGAGGTCAACTAGGGGACCGCCGCACTGGTTGGGAGAAATGACAGTGTCGTGCTGGATGACTTTTTCAAAGCCCGTGGATCGCGAGCTGATCTGACCGTTTACTTCCATTTCGGTCGGGTCGAACAACGAGTTGCTCAAGTCCATCAACTTGGCATGCAATTCAACTTCCTCTTTGCCGCGCTTGACGGTGACATCGACATGTTGACCGGCTTTGAAGGAGCCGAGAATGTCGAGAACCGCTTGGCGAGAAAAGACGGCTTGGTCATCGATCTTGACTACGACATCGTCCGCTTGGAGACCTGCTTCGGATGCTCCGCTGCCTGGCAGAACCATAGAAACGACGGGGGCTTCGTCACGAGCATCCAATTGAATGCCCAGGACAGCTTTGACGGAATTGATTTGACGAGGCCCGACACTTAAGACGCCGATGGCCATGGGCATGGATTTGAGGTCGGTCGTTGCAAGCCAAGAACCGACTCGGGAACTGACGTCTTGCGACCAATCAACACAAACCAATTCCGTGCGATCCAATTTCAGCAAGGCTAAATCCAGGTCGGGGCGTTGTGCTTTTATTTGAGCATCGCTCCGAGTTCCATCAAAGAGTCGGCAAGTCAATCCGTTTTCAGGAATCTCGCTCGCCTTGGTGATGACCCAACCGTCGGGATGAATCACAGCTCCCATGGCAACTTGACGATTATCGGCAAGAATACGAACCGTTGCCATCCAATTGTTGCCGATTGCTTTGCGGAAGGACTGCAGGACCGTGTAGTACGTTCGTTGATTCGCATTTGTGGTTGTCGTTTCGACGTCTAAGCGACGTTTTCGATTGGTCGCAGGTTGTTGGACCAATTGCATTGCGTTTTGCTGACTGGCTGAGTCGGCAACATAAACGACCGCGTTCGATTTAGATGGAATTGTTGGATTCGAGCAGTACATCAAAAGCGTACCGAGAAACAAACAGCTCAACGATGTGGCTCGAATCAGCTTTTTCATTTCAAATTCCTTGATGCAGACTTCACAGTATTCTCAATCAACCGTCCTGCAAACCCACTACTAACGGCAATGTCATAATTTTGCTATTGCGTTCGATTTCCACGCGCACGCGATCTCCCGGCAAAGTTGCTTCGACGGCTTGAATCAATTCTTGGAAAGAACTGACTTCACTGCCATCGAATTTGCGAACAACATCGCCTACCTTCAAGCCAGCTTTTTGAGCAGGGCTATCTTCTACTAACTGCGAGATAACGGCCCGTGGGTCTTCGGAGCTTCCTACGACACCGATCGCTGGTTTGTATCCCGGCAACGTGCCCCAGGCTTCTCCTTTAACCATTTTATCCCAACTGCGGGAAAAGACATCAACGGGAACATGCATATTGTCCGACACATCGGTTCCGATCCGACTGTGAATGCCAATCAGTTTTCCGGACAGGTCGAATAACGGCCCGCCACTATCGCCGCCGATAAGTGCACAGTCGGTCACTATTGTTGAAAGCGTCACTTCGTCATTGCGAAGTGCTTGGCTAACGGTTCCCGACGCAACGGTTCTGTCGGGTACTAATGTAAGAATGCGACCGACGCGAATGACAGCGGGACGGTCTTTGACCCATCCGCCGGGATGACCTGATGCGATGCACCATTGCCCCGACTTCAAGTTTTTCGAAGACCCTAAACTCGCGTGATCCCAGCCCTCACTATTTTCCTCGGTGATCTTCAACAAGCCGGCGTCCATGTAACGATTCATACCCAATGTTCGTGCTTTCAATCGTCGTCCATCGGACATCAATATCCAGGCATCGCGATCGGGCTTTCCTGCGACATGAGCGGCCGTCAGCACGTATCCGTCAGCGGTGATTATCACTCCGCTGCCTTGAGCGGAGCCTTGCTGGACATTGACTGTGACTGACTGAACTTTTTCGGCGACTTTGGATTGCTGCCGCTCTAAAGCTCGCAGTTCATCGAGCGAGCGGGGTTCGCTGCTTCGAGGATCCTTGGCTTGATTGATACGATCCAA
>JANMNK010001112.1:0-2438 GCA_031373875.1 Pirellulaceae bacterium
GGAACGGCGCTGGCAAATCGACCTTGCTGCGAATTCTGCTTGGCGAAGAAGAGCTGGAGAAGGGCGAAGTGGTTCGACACCCGAATTTGAAGGTTGGTTACCTTCGTCAGCACGACCCATTTCTACTGGGCGAATCGGCACTCGAATTCTTGATGCGTGATAGTGAACAACCGGACTGGAAGTGCGGCGAAGTTGCCGGTGATTTTGAGCTGAAGGGCAAGTACCTGACGGGCCCAGTTTCGGAACTTTCTGGCGGTTGGCAAACGCGTGTAAAGCTTGCAGCACTATAGTTGCATGAGCCAAACTTGCTTTTGCTGGACGAACCCACCAACTTCCTGGACGTGCGAACCCAAATCTTGCTGGAGCATTTTCTGAGAAGTTTTAGTAAGGCGGCTTTGATCGTTTCGCACGATCGAGAGTTCCTGCAAGCGACTTGTGATCATACGTTGGATTTGTCTCGCGGCAAGTTGACGATGTATCCAGGTAAAATCGAGCCGTTCTTGGTATTCCAAGCCGAGCGACGCGAGCACGATGAACGAGTCAACGCAGCCGTTCAGTCCAAGCAAAAACATTTGCAAAAGTTCATCGACAAAAACCGTGCCCGCGCCAGCACGGCCAGCCAAGCGCGCTCGAAAGGTCGGCAATTAGAAAAGCTGCAGACTGTTGAGATCGCGGAAGATCTCCCGACCGCATCGATTCGAGCTCCCATCGTATCTCCTCGCAAAGGATTCGCGGTACGAACCGTTGAGCTGTCCATTGGATACCCGGATCGCAACGTAGCAAAAGACATCATGCTCGAAATCGAGCACGGACAACGTGCGGCGATAGTCGGTGATAACGGCCAAGGCAAGACGACGTTGCTGAGAACGCTTGTTGGCTCGCTTGACCCGCTCGCAGGCGCAGTGCGCTGGGGTCACGGTTGCGAGATCGGCGTTTACGCACAACACGTTTACGGTAGTCTCGATCCCAAGCAAACCGTGCTCGAATACTTGGAATACAAAGCCATTCCCGGAACGACGAATCAGATGATATTGAGCGTTGCAGGATCACTATTGTTTCGGGGCGACGACGTTCATAAAAAGATTAAGGTACTATCTGGAGGAGAACGCGCGCGGTTGTGCATGGCAGGATTGTTGCTTGGACCGTACAACATCCTGGTCCTTGACGAGCCAGGCAACCACTTGGACGTGGAGACCGTCGAGTCATTGGCGGACGCATTGTTGGCGTACCTTGGCACGGTGATCTTTACCAGCCACGATCGACATTTCATGCGCCGGATTGCGACCAACATCGTCGAAGTGCGCGATGGATCCGCGAAAAACTATGGTGCCGACTACGACGCCTATCTTTATTACGTAAACAAGGAAATCGAAGAAGGCGAGCGAGACCGTGCACCGGCTAGAGCCAAATCGACCGTCGACAAATCGGCAGTGAAGAAATCGGTTGAAAAGACTGCCGACACGCGACGTCTACAAAAGGAACTTAAGACGCTTGAGAAAACAGTCGTCACGCTGGACGAACAGCGCAAACTATTGAATGATCAGTTGATGGTCACGACGGACCCGAAGGAAGCCTTGCGGCTTCACAATGAAGTGAAAGCGATTGAAATGGAACTGGGAGCCGCCGAAGAACGGTGGCTTGAGTTGAGCGCGATGGATTTGTACGAATAGTCAATTCGCGCATTTTGTCCTTCGAAGCATCGGCGTTCAGCGAGAAGTGTCCGAACGTTCTGGCTTAATGCTGAAACAGGAACTCATTCGAATTCAAAATCACCCAGCAGATGTCTTCAAAGGCGAGCGATCGATCGGGCTGTTTGCCGATGTAGTCGGTCGATGCAGCAAGCTCTTCGGGCGTAGGTGCGCGCGAAAACGCGGCCAAGTACAGCTCGCCAAGTATTTCCTCATTCGATCTCCCAGCAGCTAACGCTTTACGGAATCGATTCTCTGGATTGCTGATTCTTTCGCGAACGACCGGACCGTTAAAGAATTCGATCGCCATACCTAAATTCGACTCGTCGGAGCGCTCACAAGCACATACGGACGTTCGTTCCGGCTGGCCAAATGTCATCAAGAATTCAAGCTTGACGATGTCCGGAGCAGGGATTTGCGTCGCATGCGTCCCGGCCGGCAAGTTGCCGTAAGCCCTTGGCAAGCCTGCTAAGTGGTCAATTGCGTCCAGCAATTGCTCTGCAGACAGCAGACGCGGTTCATGATGGGAAAAATATTTGGTGTCGCCCGCATTGGTTGCATTAGTCCGAAACGTCGTTTGATAAGTCTGGCTATTTAAAATCGTCCGCAGGATATGTTTGCGGTCAAATTTATTCTTTACAAATTCGGTCGCCAAAGCATCGAGCAGTTCTGGGTTGCAGGGAGGATTGGAATCGCGAAAGTCATCGATGGGATCTACTATTCCTTTTGAGAAAAGCTGACTCCAGATAC
>JANMNK010001114.1:0-3060 GCA_031373875.1 Pirellulaceae bacterium
GCGGTGTAAGCATTGCGAGCGAAAGCAAAAGCGCCCACGAGGCCGATAGCAGCGACGACGCAGGCAACTGTGACAAGGCGGTTTTTCATGTTGGTGATCTCCGTGGAACGAAGTGCCAAATAACGGCCAAGGTAACCCGGCGGCGGCCAAGTGACTTTGATTTCAACACACGCCCGATCCGCCGCTCGGGTTGACCGCCTTGATACTCATCATGGCCTCCTTGAGATGGGATACTTATCCATGAAAGGGCGTGCCTTTCGTACGAGCTTGAAGCTCAAATGGTTTAGTGGCTTTGGAACCCCGAACTCAAGGAGACCGATGATGAGATTTTACTTGGAACAGCATCCATTTTACTGTGGAGTCGACCTGCATGCAAAGACCCTACACGCTTGTGTTATTGATCAAGACGGGAAAAAACTCCTTCACCAAAACTTCCCTTGTCGCGATGCGGACCGATTCATCGAGCAGCTAAAACCTTATCAACCTGGCATTGTTGTCGGATGTGAATCGACCTTCAATTGGTATTGGCTATCCGATTTACTCATCGAGAATCAATTTCAATTTCTCCTCGGCCACGCGCTTTACATGAAAGCCATTCACGGTGGAAAAACCAAATCCGATCCCATCGACAGCGAGAAAATAGCCAGGCTACTCCGCGGCGGTAACTTCCCGATTGCGTACGCTTATCCAAAACAACATCGAGCCACACGCGACCTCATGCGACGCCGGACCTTCCTTGTCCGCCGACGAGCCGAATCGCTCGGCCATATCCAGATTGTCCATCTCCAGCACAATCAAGCCAAACCCACCAATATCAAGTACAAATCCAACCGTGTTGGAGTCGGAGAAAAACTCCCCCACCCTCATTCGCAATTGATCATCGACGTCGACATGCGATTAATCGAAGCCTACGATCTCCAAATCGCTCGCTTGGAAAGCGAACTTACGCGCTCCGCCAAAGTCGACGATCCGCAGTCTTTCTATCGCTTGCAAACGGTGCCCGGCATTGGACCAGTCTTGGCTCTCACCATGATGCACGAGATCGGGACCATCGATCGATTTCCCGGCGTCGGAAAGTTTTTATCTTACTCGCGGCTTGTCCGAGGAAGCCACACTTCGGCAGGCAAGAACTACGGTTCACCCGGTGCCAAAATCGGCAACAGCCATCTTCGCTGGGCTTTCGGCGAAGCGATCTCCATCCTCAAGCGGGAGTCGAACGAAGCTTCTGCTTACTGCAAACGGATCGAAAAGAAACACGGACCGGCACGAGCCAACAATCAATTGGCTGTCAAGCTCGGGCGAGCCATTTACTACATGCTCAAACGCAACGAAGCGTTCGACATCAAACGCTTGTTCACTTAATCGGGTAGCTAACGTGTTACGAGGCTCGAATCAAATCGGTCTACTTGCGGCTTTGCGTTTTCAAGGCATAACGGAACAAAAAGTATGTGGTTAACATCGCCTAAAACGAAAAGATCCTGGCAGCCTAAACGGCCAGGATCTCGGGCGGCATACTTCCCGCTCCGGACTAGCTATCCCTTGTCAAGTTGCTCGCCAGCAGAGCTCGACTCCGTTTCACTAGACACTACTCATCATAACTCTTTGGTGACACGATTACACTACGCGAACCAACGCCTTCCCTCGAGCCAGATGCGACGAACTGAGACACCATGAAGCAAGTGCAACCTGCAAGAACGGATAGCTTAGCGGAGCTTGGGAGACTCGCTCATCAAGAGTCAGCCCAAAGCGGCATCGTCCGCTCCGTTTTTCTGCACGACGCTTCGAGCTCTTTCGCTTTGATTGGACGAGGGAAGGTTTTTGATTTACACATTCGACAAAATCACAACCGTGGAGTGATCCCTGGTCTGTGCGTTACGCCGTTGCTTCACCGTGTGAGCCAATCTCGAACTGGACGCCCAAAGACAAGCGACGCTTGCCTACGGAGTGAGCCAATTTTTGCTTTGAGTGGACCACGGCGGATCAGGATGAGTTTCTTCTGCCGTTGCCAAGCCGCCGGTGCTGAGTCACCGACAAGGAACCCCAAAAGACCTTCCTGCTTGACAACCTGGCTTCGTCGGGAAACCAGCGAAGACGGAGAGCGACTAAAGATGTTTGATGCAACCGTACGGCAGCCCAATCGGCAGCCGTTATACCGGTTGACTTCTCAATTTAAGAAACCCACCAGCAACCAAACGTTAACGTACCCAGTCGTCCCCCACCCCCAAGGTAAGTCACGCAGAACCCGTTGCCTCAAACCAAGTCAACTCGCGCATTCAACGAGCCAACTTCGTTCGACCCAACGCACTTTCGGAACGGATCGCTCGCAGACCGAGTTGCTCAACACAACCCCCAAAGCCTAGCCTTCCCCCGATTCTTTCCTCCATCGTCATCCACCCCGCTGCACCAAAACAGCGTCCAATAGCACGGATCACGATAAGAAAAGAATCCCCGAAAAAAACCTGCCAACTTCTACCCCAGCTACCCCTACGTACTATTGACGAAAAGGGCCATAAAGATGTTCGTTGCCATTCTTTTGCTAAGGCCGCGAATCTGTATCGGTCTCATATTTTTCAAACGCAGCTTCGAGTGCCCGAGTCATATTGTATTCGACCGCATGGCTATCCGTGTCAATTGGATGGGAGATTACTCGGTTCATTTCAATCGCTGTGTATCCAACCCTGCGACCGTTAAGCAGCCGATTACTCAAGAAGATGTTCAATCCTTGTCGAATCGCGTCGTTCCAACGCTCATCGTTTGCATCACGCCAAACATACGTGAGGGAAACGTTAGCATCATCCGAAGGTTTCAATCGAAAATCTAACCATGCGAATAGTGGTCGACCGCCGTCGATTTTCAATCGGTGTTCAATGACTACGTGAGACGAAATACGCCACATCACACTGCTACCGTATTGTGCCAACGAAAGAATCCATGTAAGTCCTGGGTTTGGGGTGGGAGCCATTTGAATACAATCTGGCGACTCGGACCCGTGATCAAGACAGCGATAACTGTCAGTCACAAAATTTCCAACCCCAAACCCAAAGGACAACAACTATGAAA
>JANMNK010001116.1:0-5011 GCA_031373875.1 Pirellulaceae bacterium
CCCCAAAGACAGCCACCATGGCTTCTGCTTTTCGCAACGCTAACCCAGAGTGCTGTTGTCGCGATTCGATACAATCCAAGAAAGCTTGTTCGATGGGATCGAGTGAATTGACGCCTCCTTGGAATCGAGCTCGCGAGAGGATTTGCCTCGACGCGCGGACAAACTCCAAGTCTTTACGATAGGGTTCTACTTCCGTTTGTCGCGGATCGTCGGGAAAACGTGATTGAAATTCCTCTAGCAATGGTTCCGCTTCGATTAGTGAGTGAGGATCCCCCGCTTCGACAACCGCCATCAATTCGGCATGTAATTTGTCCGCCGATAACGGACGCGAATAGAAATAGATCGAAATAAAAGTCCCTAGCAAAATTGTTATCAACCCCGCGACCGAAATCCAATAGCCGACAGAACTGGTTGCCTCCGGCTCGCCTCCCAAACTCCCTGCAGTTCGACGATCTTCATCATCAACAACAGTAAAGTGAGTCTGTCCCGTCGGCCGCTGAGCATCCACTGGGCCTTCGACAAATTCCGAATTGATTTTAGAAGGGGTTGCGACCACCGTTTGATCGTTTGGGCTGGCGGAGGGCGGATGCGAAACTCGACGACTAAGACTTTTTGAAACGAGTTTCGACTGTTCTTCTGGACTCAATACAAATGTGCCCTCATTCGCCGTAGGACTTCCTTTGACGACGATGCTTGGCACACCAAGCTCCGCCAAGTCGATTGACGTCAACTCGCGGGAACTGGCGGCTTCGTTGGCCACACTTGTCTTGTCCGAGGGAAAATTTGTCTGAGGGTTGGACAACTGGGCAGCCCGCTTCATAAGCCCTGCTCGCAGCGCTTGCAATCGATTGCCAATTACCAGCGCGGTCGGTGGACGTTGAAGCGGCTCTTTGGCCAACAACTCCTCGACCAACTCGGCCAACTCCACTGGTACGTCGCGATTGATGTCGCGTACGGGAACGATCGGATTGTATCGCACCGCGTACAGAACTTCGGGAACGCTTCTGCCAGTGAAGGGAGGCCGGCCCGTCAGAGCGGCAAACGCTAAACTACCGACAGCGTAAAGATCACTACGCGTCGTAACCGGCTTGCCCTCGGCTTGTTCGGGAGGCATGAAATCGGCCGTTCCTATGATCGAGCCGACGGCCGTCACTTCGGAACCCCAATACAGTTTGGCGATACCAAAATCCATGAGCTTGGCCGTGCCAGATTCTGAAATCATGACGTTTGCGGGCTTCAAGTCGCGATGGATAATGCCTTGATCATGAGCTTGCTTGAGAGCACTACATATTTCGATGCAGATATCGATGACGCGAAGCCAGGGTAAACGTCCGGAGTCACGCAATATCTCCTGCAAGCTTTTCCCTTCGACGTACTCCATAGAATAGAACAAGTGACCTTGTTCTTCACCATAACCAATCAGCTCGACGATATTTGTGTGCTTGAGCCGCTTGAGCGTTTCGATTTCCGCCGCAAATCGTCGCCGAAATCGCTCTTGATCGGCAAGCACCGAAGCGATCACTTTGACCGCAACCGGCTGACCACTCTTGACGTGGACGCCCTTGTACACCGAACCCATACCGCCGCGGCCTAGCAACGATTGGATGACGTATGGCCCCAGATTTTCAAATTCGATCGCCATGCTGATTCCACGAATAATGCAAATTGTAAAATGCCTACTGTCCAGCATTCTAATCCACTTGTTATCTTTGAATCGAGTTCTGGTGACATCATTCCGCGCACTTTTGATCCTGATTCAACATGCTTCTCTACACTTCGCCACATTTTCAAGACCATCAAACGGGCAACCATCCCGAATGCCCCGCCCGAATTGGTCGATTACTGCAAGCTTTGGATGAGACCGGTTGGTCGGCTCGCTGTGCTAGACCCAGTTGGGAGCCAGCCACAATCGAACAGGTCGCGGCCGTCCACGACCCAGCTTATTTGGAACAGCTTCGCGTCTGGTGCAGCGAAGATGTCGGACGTGTGGAAGTCGACACGATCGTTTCCCAGCAGTCGTTCGACGTCGCGCTCTTTGCCGCGGGCGCCGTCTGTCACGCGGTCGAAAGCGTCGTAAACAATATCGGTTCGCAAGCTTTCTGTGCGGTCCGGCCCCCCGGGCATCACGCGCTGCCAACCGGAGCCATGGGATTTTGCTTGATGAACAATGTCGCGATTGCCGCCAAGCATGCGCAACGCAATGGAATCGAACGCGTGTTGATCGTCGACTGGGACGTCCATCACGGAAACGGGACCCAAGACACTTTTTGGAACGATGGCACGGTCGGGTTTTTTTCCGCGCATCGGCACCCGTTCTATCCGGGAACAGGAATGGCAGACGAAACGGGTTCAGGCCGGGGACTCGGCTGGATTCGCAATCTTCCACTGGCAGCAGGAACATCGGCACGTGACGTCGTTCGCGGTATCCAATCGCATATCGAACAATTAGCAACCTTGGTCAAGCCACAGTTGATTCTCTTAAGCGCGGGATTCGACGCCCACCGCGCTGACCCGATCGGTGGTTTGTCCCTCGAAGAAGAACATTTTTTTGAACTGGGCAGTTGGATACGCGACTTAGCAGCAACTTGGTGCGATGGCCGAATCGTTAGCATCCTGGAAGGCGGCTACAGCTTGACGCACATGCCACAATCCGTGATCGCTCACCTGCAAGGCCTCAGTTCCGCTGCAAATTAATGGTTAGCTTTCCATCCGACGTTTAACCGATGCTTTGGCGCGTGAAGCTGTATCGATTGTTACCTCTACGCCGCATGCTAGCATGCCTCTTTCGGTAGAACCGTCGGATTCCAAACAACCGGTACGAATGCTTGCTCGATATAAGCTGTGTTGTACACAGGTCGTTAGTTGCATCGGATTCAGAAAATGCTTGCGAAGAAAACTACTGCATTTCTCGTTTCGGCCTCCTTGTTGAGTAACCTCGTGGGATGTCAGACGGCGAATTTTCGTGCGCACTCATCTGACAAGTCGCAGGCACTCGTCAATTATTCCGTCGCTGACCAAACGCATTCGATCCTATCACAAAATCGAACTGCAACAGGCTCCGATTCCTCGTCATCAGATTCATTGTCAACAACTGCGGAACCCAAAGCACAATTCCCTAACCTAAGTCTCGCGTCCTACGCGGAATCGGCCACAACGGAACAAGAATCGTCAAACTCACCTGCGGTTGCCACCGCTCCGATTCTCAATAACGACGTCTTGGCTGCGACCGTTCAGTCCACTACTAACTCAGGTCCCGTCAGCGATCGCCAATGGAATCTCGAGACGCTCGAAGAGCTTGCCCTGCAACATAACCCTGCCATCATTCAAGCCCAGTCGACGCTTGCCAAAGTTCGCGGTTTTCGCGACCAAGTTGGTTTGCGACCCAATCCGACGATTGGCTACAACGGCACCCAACTCGCTGACGCTGGCACCGATCAGCACACAGGATTTTATCGTCAAGACATCGTCACTGGCGGCAAACTGCAAAGCAATCGCGCGGTCTTGGATCGCGAAATGGAATCGCTGTTGTGGGAAATCGAAACGCAACGTTTCCGGGTGAAAACTGATATTCGCATGCGATACAACGAAGCGCTCGCGGCGCAACTGCGGCGGGACCTCGCGATCGCTTGTGAAAACATTTCCAATGATGGAATTCGTCTGTCACAACAAAGGCTCGAAGCACGCCAAGGCACTCGCTCGGAGTTGTTGCAGGCCGAATTGCAGCTTCGCCAATTGCAGTTACAAAAGAATCAAGCTGACATTGCTTTTCGCGGTGCTTGGGGACAACTTGCGGCTGCGATCGGGATTCCCGATTTGCCCGAAGGACAACTTCTCGGATCGCTGGACTTACCACAAAAGGAACTCGATTGGACGTCGCGCTCGCATGAAATTGTTGGCGCCAGTCCCGAAGTGCAATCGGCCTTGGCTCGAGTCTCCGTGGCTAGAAAAAACTGGGAACGTCAACGACTGCAGTCGATTCCTAATCTATCGCTCGCATTGGCAGGCGGTTCCGACTACGCGACGAATTCGGGGCTGATCAACGCAGAACTCGGATTCACATTGCCAGTTCACAACCGCAATCAAGGCAACATCGCAGCGGCCTACGCGGAACTTTGCCGAGCCTCTGCCAATGCAGACCGAACGGCAATGGCTCTCCAATCACGACTGGCTCTAGCCATAAGCCAATTCGAAACGGCGATGCTCAGCGTTGAACAATACAAAACGGAAATCATTCCCCGCGCCGAGGAATCGATCTCGTTAGCCCAACAGGCCTTCTCACAGGATGAATTGCAGTTCATCGAACTTTTCGTCGTCCGCCGTACTTACTTCGATGCTAAGTTTGCATATATCGAAGCTCAACTCGAACTCGCGCAAGCCGACGCGATGCTTGCAGGCATGCTGTTGTCCGGAAGCCTAGAATCGTCGACCGACACCAACAGCGACGCAGCCCTCCGCGATCAAGCACTCAATGGACAATAGTCGCATCATCCTATTCTGGTCGGCACGGTCCAAGCGAGCAGTCAACTCATCAAGAAAATGTCTCCACAATTCCCATGTCCTAACTGTTCGCGACAACGCTCCGGGCCAACGGCTGATTGTGCATCTTGCGGCTACATTGACCACGCACGCGACACAGCTGTACAAAATACTCCATCACGGAAAACCCGTTTTCTACAGTATCCACTGCGAAGTCTACTTATCTTCATGATCCTTGCCGCAATCGGGGCAATTATCTTCGGCAGGAAGGATGCCAGTCAGTTGGAGCGGATTTCCCTATTAGCACTTGTAGCGCTGCCAATCATTGAATTCCTGTTTTGCTTTTTCATGAACAGACGGAACAAGAAACGCATTGATATCAACGACAACGAAGACGAAAGAATCCATGTAAGTCCTGGGTTTGGGGTGGGAGCCATTTGAATACAATCTGGCGACTCGGACCCGTGATCAAGACAGCGATAACTGTCAGTCACAAAATTTCCAACCCCAAACCCAAAGGACAACAACTATGAAA
>JANMNK010001130.1:0-3183 GCA_031373875.1 Pirellulaceae bacterium
CCATGAGCGTCCCGCAAATAGCTGCCGAGCAAGTTCAACGTGAGCGCATGACCGCGCACGTCCTCGACGAGCTTCTCGAATTCATTCCATTGCTCTTTGCCGTCCAGGCTCGCGATGTTTCGCAGAAGGCCGCCGTGTACCTCGAAATGCTGAAGCAACGCGACTCCGGCTTCACGCGACAGACGAGGCAGCGAAAGCTCATGCACGGTCGTCTGCCAAAACGCTTTCAGATCGGGAATCGAATACCGAGTGGTGACGACGCACAGACCCTGGCTGCTGGCCGCCAGCCCCTTGAGCAGCGCCGCGAGCCCTTCGTCCTTGAGCTTGCCGTGCAGAGGCGGACCCGCCGGATATTGCAGCGGCTCCAGTCCATCCAGCACCAGCAGCGCCCGCCGCTCGCCCACGAGCTGCGCCAGCCGCCGTCCTTTGTCGAACGCCCCCGCGGCACTGCCCGCCATCGCCGCATCGCCGAAGAAGATGAGGGCCTCGGCGAGAAACAAGTCGGAGGAAACGGCGGTCTGCTCGCGCGTGCCCTGACTGTAGAACGACCAAGCAAACACCGCCTCACACCCCGGCCAGTCCTGATGCGCGAGGTCCGCCACCCACTTCGCTACCAGTGACGTCTTCCCTTCACCACCCAGAGCGACGAATGTGAGGACGTGCGGACGCTTCGGTTCATCGTTTCGAACGTTCCGCCAAGCATCTTCGAGGATCGCGGTTTCACTCTCGCGACCGATTAGTTTCGCCGGGGCGAATTTGATAATGCGGGAGATGTCACCTTGAAAAGTGACCGTAGGTTGGATGAGCTTTCGCCGTTCAAGCTCATTGGCAACTTGAACCGGAATTGTTCCTTGGTTGTTTTCAATTCGAACAAGCGTATCGCTCTGCTCTTTCTGAACTCGCAGCAATGTATCTTGCCCAATGGCTAGATTGTCAAGACGACTCTTCAAATCTGAAAAGCTTGAATCAATCGAAGCAAGTAATTTGCGATGCCTACTCCGAGCAGCCTTATCAAGTTGCTCGAGCCATTTCTTGTAGGTCACTTGCGACCAATCGCGAATTTCTTGCACGGCAGCGAAAATCTCTTTACTAGCCCCGGCGTCAGATTCTGTCGCAACCTGTGGTAGACGGTCAAGGATCGTTTTGAAGAACATGAGCTGCAGCGCGATAAACGCTTTTATGTCATGCTTGAGCAACCCGCGGACGGCTCGCGCATACTGACGATGCAACGCACCTGCTAGAACGTGAAGAGCGTCGTCGTTCACCTTTCCTTTCGTAATGTCACGCATTGCAGCAAGTGCGGCGAACCATAAATCGGGTTCGAGTACCTCGATCTGAGAAGCTTCATCATCAAAGCCCACCAAGAATCCTGGAATCGATGGGATATCGGCCCCCCGCAAATCGACTTGCCAGGAAGGCGATTGCAT
Source organism: Pirellulaceae bacterium (assembly GCA_031373875.1). Lineage (GTDB taxonomy): Bacteria > Planctomycetota > Planctomycetia > Pirellulales > Pirellulaceae > JANMGV01. The sequence goes on from JANMNK010001130.1 coordinate 1,428, forward strand.
AATTGTTCCCTACTCCTTCGGAACACGCTTTGCAAACGAAAGTACGGCTCGCTTCTGTTCCTGCAATTCTGTCGCGGTGCTTTGTTCTACTGCGTTTTCAATTACAAGTTTGATCGCCAAACCCGTAAGTCGCTGCAAATCGTGATTTCTGAGGACATCGCCTGCGCGTAACCTATCTTTGACGGTGTTTTCGAGATCGGAAGCCAGTAAGTTGCCCCCAACTCTAGCCGCCGCTGCTGCGAGTCCGACTGCTACACCGGATGGACATAACGCTGCTGCTACGGCCCCACCAACAATGCAGCCGGTGCTCGTCAAGACGCGTGTTGTCGTATTCGATAAATCAAAGGGAATATACATGTGAAATTTAGTAACGATTTTTGCAATGCATTTAAACAGCCAGATTTTCTTTTTGGCAAGAAACGCATTCTCCAAGCATCTCGATGAATAGTGCAACAATTGAACTGAATTGTTGACCGAAGCGACTGAGGTGAATTTAACGCGTGCGGAATTTTCACGAGCTGAGCGGGTGGCGGTGGGTGATGCGCAATGATTGTTGCGCTTGTCGTTGGTTTGGGGGCGGCGGATGCTGGGGTACTTTTGTTATCTCTGTTTCATGGGCGTGGCGTTGTGGTTAGCTTGAAGAGTTGAATCTGCTTGACTATTTTTATGTTTGAATCTGAATAGACAGCGACGTTTGTTGATCGATGTTTTGCAAATTGCTGACTGGTCGGTGAAATGGGCGCGGTGGTAATTGTCGCGGGTTTTTACTGGGGAAGACTGGTGGTGGGACGGCGTTGGTTGGGACGGGGGCGGGGACCCGGCGGCTAGCGCCGGGCCGCTCATGAGATGTTGTGCTAATTTAGAACTACGGGGAACTTGGGATGGTTAAGAAGCAAACTTTCGGGAGTCGTCCGACGCGGGGTGGGATGTTTGTGCAACATGTGATCGTGTTTTTGATCTGCGTTGTATTTCCTGGAGCGACGACGATGGTGGCCCCGGCGACGTGGTTGAAATTCGAACGAAGCGGGGAAACCGTGCGATGCAAGACTTGGACATGCATGTACTTTGTCGTACCGTTCAAGGTTCAAAAAGTAGATCAAGTGCAAGAAGTCACCCACCGAGAACGCGCGAGCAAAACCGAGCGGCAACGCGAGTTCGGCCGAACCACTACCAAGACCGTGACAGTCGAAGGGGAAGGTTTCTTGCAAATCCACGGCCCGGGTGATCAGCTTGTCGAAGTGAGTGTTTCGCCTGCCAGCCTGATAAGTGTTCTTCGTAAAGTCAACGAATTCATGAACTCGACCGCCGATGGCTCCAAAACGATATTTACCATCGCTAACTGGAAATTCGGCGCTCTGTTGGGTGGTCTGCTGACGCTGTTCACGATCCTTTACGTCGTGGGTTACACGTTAGGATTTCTTAAGTGGATATTCACACGCGTGAAGAAGACGGCGTGAATGGGGTAACGGTTCTTGCTGGGCGCGAGTTTGCGATAGCGTCATTATCGGACTGGGAAGTATCGGGTGGTGACTGCAAGACGGGTAAGGTGGATTGGTCGGGAAAGCGGGATTGGCAAGGCTTCTGACCGGTCGCAAAAAGATATTGTTTACTGGGGCGTTTGTTTGCTTGGGGATCGTAGACCGACAAAAGCAGGTTGATGAAGAATTGTTTCTGGGGGACGGTGAGTATTTTTACGGAGGTTTTTGGTGGGGAGTTGGTTGGGGTTCCGCTTGGTGCTTGCTCCACCTTGAGGTCC
>JANMNK010001131.1:0-2466 GCA_031373875.1 Pirellulaceae bacterium
GGAAATTGTATTTCCATTTGCCCCGACTCCCGACGCTCCGCTGGGAAAAATTTCTCATTACGCGATCTTGGCGAAAGTTGCTTCGGGCGCGCATGGCGTTCTGTATCGTGCCCGCGACGAACGACTTCAGAGAATTGTCGCTCTCAAAGTCCTCCGTAGCGACTTGTCCGTTTCTAGCCACGCGCGAGCCCGTATGTTGCGGGAAGCACAAGTCGTCGCAAGCTTAGTCGACGACCATATTGTTCCGATTTATGAAGTTGGCAACGAACCCAATTTTCCTCCTTATCTCGTCATGGAATTTGTCGAAGGAGAAACACTCGCGGAATTCATTGCACGGGAGAAAATCATACCAGAGCGCGACGCCGCGCGAATCGCAGTCGAATTGCTATTGGGGCTTCGCACCCTCCACGCACAGGGCATGATCCATCGCGATATCAAGCCATCGAATATCTTGTTGGACGCGCGATCGAAACGAGCTAGGCTTACCGATTTCGGGTTAGCTCGGCAAGAAACGAATGCGAGTCTTTTGACAATCGACGGAACGCTGGCAGGAACCCCCGCGTATATGAGTCCCGAGCAAGTCCAATCGCCCCAGTCAATCGATGCTCGAAGCGATCTGTACAGCGTGGGAGTGGTTCTTTACGAAATGCTAACAGGACAAGTTCCCTTTCAAGGTTCTGTTCGTGCGACACTTTCCCAAGTGTTGCATGACGAAGCGCGTCCACCACGAACCCTCAACGATGTAATCGCCCGCGACTTGGAAACGATAACTTCCAAGGCCATTTCAAAAGACGCAAATCATCGATTTCCAAATGCGAAAGAGTTTATCGAAGAACTGGACCGCTGGCTGAAAAAATTGCCAATTCGCTCGCGTCCGGTCGGACAAGCCGAACTTTATTGGAGATTTTGCCAGAGGAATCCAGTGGTTGCGGGACTGGCAAGCCTTGTCATATTGTCTGTACTCGCAGTCGCAATAATCTCGACGATCGCGACTTGGAAGCTGACTGAAGCAAATCGACGATCAGAGCAAAGTGCGCTGTTGGCGTCCGAGCAACGCGACGCTGCTTTGGAAACGTTAGGCAAACTTGTAAACGAAGTCCAGCAATCGTTCGAGCATGAAGAGATTGACTTGGACTCTTTACAAAAAGACGTTCTCGAAGTTGCTCTCAATGGTTTGTCGTCCATTAAGCAAGTTGGAGACGACTCACGCGAAGCCGAACTTCATCGCGCCGATGCTTTGCGTCGCATGAGCGATATTCTGGATCGAATTGGCAAAGAAGAAAGTGCGAGCGAGGGTCTGTATCAATCCGAAGCTATCCTTCGGACCCTCTCTACACACAGTCCCAATGACTCGAAGGTGAATAGTTCTTTAGTAGAGACGCTTTGGGCACTTGCAGAATTGCCTAACGAAGATGACACCAAGAATCTACAGCGATTGAAGGAAGCTGCGGCTTTGGCTCTCAAGCTGGATTCTGCCGACAAGACGAACGAATCTCAATTTCGTTTGGCCAAGGCTCGCTACGTGCTCGCCACGGAACTGCGACTGCAGGACGAACTGCGGGATGCTGAGACGTTGATTGATCAAGCCTTACCAACTCTGAGACTTCAAACGCCAACATCGAACGCAGCAAGTGACACACCGACTCTACTTGACGGTCTGCTATTGCGTTCACAGATATTGCTTGATCAAAGTCAATTTGACGCGGCGAAAGAAGAATTGCGAGTTTTGGTTGACGAGAGCAAGAAAGCCCGCACCATGGAGACTTTGGACCTATCCCTTGCAAAGTATCAACTGTTGGGGCTGTATTTGCAAGGTTACACAATTCCCAATTCGGTCGTTTGGGAATTCGAACCAGCTAGAAAAGAATTCTTCTTTTATGCAAACGACATCTGCGATCGAGCGGTGGCCGATAGCGATTCGGTTGACGAAGCCATAGTGATGTTTACTCGTATTTCACGAGAGCGAGAAATGGACGATGACTTGGAGGGTGCTATTCTTTTTGACCGCATTGCATTGAAAGTTGTTGAGTCCTGGTTGAGCAATAACCCAAATGACCTTTTTGCGCGTTTTCAACAAGCCCAATGCTACATCGATATCGCCGCCAACAATTTCGAACTCGAAGCGGATCAGTCGGCGGTTGAACCTGATTTGAAAAAGGGCTTCGACCTAGCAAAAATGTTTGCGATCCGGGACAAATCCGACGACTCCGACTGGGAATTGTTCGTCGAGGCTTGTGTGCTAGCACGAGCGTGCTACGACAGATGGGGAAACAAAGAGGAGAGCCAGAAATTCGATCGCGAGGCAAAGGTGTTCTTGGATGGACTACCTCGGAGATTCCCAACGGTTGATCCAGACTGGTTAGATTTACAACGCGACTTGGTTCAAGACAACGTCGGTGCGCCCCACTGAAAACCGTCGAATCGCGTCAACCAAAATCGAGGTGGAAAGAGCGGAGTAGCAGATAC
>JANMNK010001138.1:0-3200 GCA_031373875.1 Pirellulaceae bacterium
CCATTTGGCTTTGGCAGGCATTTGATAATCTGCAACGTGCTCGTCGTAGTGATCACGCATTGCTTGCAAATCGATTCGCGGCTCCTTGGGAACATGCGATTTGATGACTTCGTCGGCCAAGACCGAATCTGCAAAGGATGCATGTTGCGCGGCGATGCTTGTACCCATTTCCCGAAGTTTTTCATCGAGTTCCTGTTCGGACTCGACTTTCTGTCGTTTCATCAAATTAGGGACGTACTGTGTGTAGAAAACTTTTGTGGTTCGCGGCATGATCGTTTTGCGAAACTCGGCGTAATCTTTTTGCGGTTTGACTCCGACCGTGTCGCGAACAAACTTCTGTGCCAAGCATTTTGTCACGATCTGATCTTGCAGTGCTCGACGAGTCAATTGCTGTCTTGCGATTTCCTTTTGCTTCGGAGGAATTTTCCCTTCAAGCTCGGCAAGCTTGGCGTCGACGAGCGGCAACAAGTCGCCTAGCAAAATCGGCTCTTCTCCGACTACGGCTAACAGGCGACCGCCTTCGAAGACATGTTCTTGTCCGTCTTCTTTCGTGATCTTGGTACCACCAGTCGGAAGCGAACTAGATGTTGGTGAACTGAGAGCGTCTACATTCTTTGAAGAAAAAGCCGAACTGTTCGAAGAAGTAAACTGGGCTGCCGTTCCCGCGTTGCCGTCTGGAGTTTGCGGGGGACGATATGGTGCCGCGACCCAATCGGGTTGCGGTGGCGTGTACTGATTTGGTGCGTTTTGCGGTGGCGCGTTCTGATTGTTTTCTTGTGGCTGGTTGGATGGTGGGGCCTGCTGTACCGACTGGTTTTGCTGTTGTGGCGGGGATTGCGTTACTTGCTGCGGAAAATTTTGCTGCTGAAAGTTCTCCTGCTGAAAGTTCTGATCGGGCCACGATGCAACCGGGTTTGGATTTTGCGGATAGAGTTCCACGGCAGGCGGTTGCTGCATGTATTGCGAAAGTTGATTTTGTACGGGGATGTTTTGCGGGCTTTGATTCTGTTGTGGACTGTTTGGAAAGTAATTGATGGATGCCGCGCCGTTTGGATTTGGTTGTGGGAAATAGCCGGCGGATTGAGAAGCGCTTTGTCCCCTCAGAAACTGCTGAGTGAAAGCTTGGCCGAGTTGTGGATTTTGGGCCATTCGTGTCTGGTCATATGGCATTCCAGAAGGAACATTCACCGGACGTTGTGCTGGTACGAATCCAGGCGGAAAAGAGAGTTGATTACCCGTTTGTTGGTAGGTGCCCTTTGGTTGGTAAGTGCCCGGTGGTTGGTAATTAGAGGTAGGTTGAGGCTGCTGTGGAGCTGAGTTCGCAATCCTTTGTTGATTTGTTGGAGGCAGGAGCCCGTAGCCAAATTGTCCACACAATGGTTGAGGTTGGCTGAGGATCAACGCCAACGCCAAAGCGATCAAAATACGATGGTGAATGAGTGTGTGAATCGCGAGTAAGGGGCGGTGCCACGAGATCATGGTGTTACCTAAGGGCAGTGACCGATCAAAAATGCGGAAGTTGATTGACTGTTCATCTTGTTGTTTCCTGAGCGGACCGAAATTTTTTCTGATTTGCATGGTTCAGGCATATTTTCAGATGACACGAATCCAACGTAGCGCGAGCGATTGCACTCGCGAACACGTAGAAAAATCGACGCACACGGAATCTAGAAACTCTTCTAAACTGCGGGATAAGAAATTAATTCGTCACACGCAAGAGAGATTGGGCAATTCGCAGCAAGTCTTGCGGACCTTCTGGAATTTTCCAGTAAGCTTTTTGCTTATCCAAGACTTTTAGCTTGCCCTGATGGCGTCGCGACAACTGCTCGATGCGGTTTCGATCTGAATAAGTCAAAACCATGTGTTCTTCTTCGATTCCCACGTAGCGGACCAACCAAACGGCAGCATCGATTCGCAATTCGGCTAATTCAAGCAGGCGTTTGACCGACGCCGGAGGTGGCCCGAATCGATCGTCCAATTCACGATCGATATCTCGCAGTTGATCAATGCTATCTAATCGAGAAAGCCTGCGATACAAATCGATCTTGTGGCGAATTTCTGGAACATAATCTGCCGGTATGAAAGCTTCGATGGGAAGATTGATTTCGACTTCGACGGACAATCGCGGCGGCTGATGCGTCAATTGCCGGACGGCGTTTTCGAGAAGCTGGCAGTAGAGTTCGTAACCGACTGCTGCAATGTGCCCGCTCTGCTGAGTGCCTAACAAATTTCCAGCACCGCGAATTTCCAAGTCGCGCATTGCAATTCCAAATCCCGCGCCGATTTGACTGTACTCTTGGATCGCATGCAGTCGTCGGGCAGCGTCCGGGTTCAAATGTTTGTGGCGTCCGATTAGCAAGTAGCAGTGCGCTTGATGTTTGTACCGCCCTACTCGCCCTCGCAGTTGATGTAACTCCGCCAAGCCATATCGGTCAGCTTCGTCGATGAAAATCGTGTTAGCGTTCGGGATATCCAGCCCGCTTTCGATAATCGTGGTCGACAGCAGCACATCGCAGCGGTGCTCAATAAAATCGACCATGACATGTTCGAGGTGATGTTCGGGCATTTGTCCATGACCGATTGCAATTCGCGCTTCAGGGACAATGCGTTGCAACCGTTCGGCAAGTTCCAGCAAGTCGTTGATGCGGTTGTGAACAAAGTAAACTTGCCCACCTCGATTCAGCTCTCTCAAGATGGCATTACGAATAATCGTATCGTTGAATCGAATCACTTTGGTCTCAACTGCCAATCGCTCCTCGGGGGCAGTTTCCAAGTTTGAGATGTCGCGAACTCCGAGTAAAGACATGTGTAGCGTTCGTGGAATTGGGGTCGCTGAGAGCGTCAACAAATCGACGTTCGGTCGCGCCCGTTTTAAGCTTTCCTTAACGCCAACACCAAACCGCTGTTCTTCGTCGACGATGACGAGTCCCAGATTGAAAAATTCAACGTCAGCCGAAGCGAGTCGATGCGTTCCGATGACGATGTCGATATTTCCCTTTGCCAATCGGTGCAGAATTTCCTTTTGTTGCGATCCCGTGCAAAACCGGCTAAGCCTCGCGATATCAAACGGAAACTCTGCCATACGCTCGCGAAACGTTTTGTAGTGCTGTTCAGCCAAGACGGTGGTAGGAACGAGCACAGCGACTTGGTAGCCGCTATCGATGGCTTTGAAAGCCGCTCGCATCGCGACTTCCGTTTTT
>JANMNK010001144.1:0-8263 GCA_031373875.1 Pirellulaceae bacterium
GGGAAACGGGTATAACTCGGCCGTCGCGGATGCTTGGATGAACGATATCGACCAAATGAAGATCAACGTTGTTCGGCTATGGTTATTCGAAGCCATGGAGGGTTTGAATTTCGACGCCAGTGGTTACGTGACTGGAATGCAACCTCAGTTCCTATTGAACTTAGACGATATGATTGCCAAAGCTAACAATCTGGGACTCGCTTACGAATTGGTGTTGCTGACGCACACTGCAGATTTGGAATTTGGAAAAACTCTGCCAAGTGGTGCTGTTATCAAAAATTTCGTGGTCGACTTAACTGCACGCCAAAGATTCTTGGCCAATGTCGTCCGGCCGCTCGCGTTGCGATACAAAGACAACTTAGCCGTTTTCTCCTACGACATCATAAACGAATCCGATCTCGGTGTAATTCGTGGAATCTGCACTCGCCAGCAGTTAAGGGTATTTGCGAAACAAGTTGCGACCCAAATTCATACTTTCGATCCTTCCGCTCAAGTAACTTGCAGTTGTGCATATTACAAATTCAACTCACAAACCGAACATAACACGTGGTACAACGGACTTGGTTTAGACTTCTACGAAAACCATAACTACGCGACCGTTCCAAATCTTCGCGTTGTGCCAGCTTGGTTAGACAAGCCACTGTTGCTGGGCGAGTATGGACCCTCACTGCCGGCTCCTGACTTTACGGGGCAAAATTGGACGGAAGCTGAACAAAACTCCTCGGCCAATAGCCACATCTCACAAGCCAAGAATCGCGGTTGGGCTGGGACGCTTGCTTGGATGTATTGGCATAGTCCGAATTTTGGGGAGAGCATAGCGGTAACGCCTGGCGCAGCCCAAGATTGGGAGTCGGCAGGGACAACCATAAAGACCTGGGGAAGCCGTTTCTTTGATCCACCAACTCCCGTTCGAATCTACATGGAAGTGCTGGCAGCCGATTGGGGCGATTGGTCATGGGACACAGCGGTCAATTTTAGCCACGTAGGACAAGCGTTCGCGGGCACCAAGAGCATTCGAGCAACGTCGACCGCCGCATGGAGTGGCGTATCGCTGCGGAAAGGTACGGCGCTGAGTACTGCTCGCTATACGAAACTGCGTTTCTATGTCTATTCGGGCGCGGACTCACGACCGTTCAATGTGTACACTCAGAGTACCGATGATGGACCCGTCAGCCCGCCACATAGCTTTGCGACGGAACCGAATGTTTGGACTCAAGTGTCCGTCGATCTAAGCGATTTCGGTAACCCCGCGATGATCAAGCGAATTAATATTCAATCCATGACCGATGCGGCAATCGGGGATTTCTGGATCGACAATATCGAGTTGCTTCCGTAACGGAGACCGAATCCTAGCCATTGGCTAGCAATTTATTGTTCAAACCAGAAAATAATCCAAGCGTTTTTAAGTAGCTGGCTTCTACGGGGGCCAGCTTTTTTCGTAAGGACTTTCGATCATTTGCGCATTACGATGGTTGAGTTGGGGATTTAGGGCGGGTGTGTGCTTTGAGTAATCCTTGACGATTGTATAATAAAGTTGACTTACGGTTTCTGAAGCAACTCAGATGTTAGTTATGAATAAGTGGCAGGGCGACAGTATGGAATTTCATGGAAGGAAACAGAGGATGATGGTAATTGAATCAGGGCGAACCGCTGGTGCGTTTATATTTGGCGGTTGGTCGTCTCGTTTTGCGCTAATGGCGTTTACGTTGACATCCGGTGTAACTGCCATCGCTCAAGTGGCCAGTGCCCAAATGACCAGTGCGGCAAACTCGGAATCCTCGTCACCTGTAGTTGTCGCGGTTTCCACAGCGGGTGCGTCGGTTTCACCTGCGGTCGTAACTGCTTCCGCTACGGTTTCCCGTGACATCCCAGCGATGATCGCGGCGGCAAAAGAATCAATCAACGCCGAATTGTTGCCAAAGCCCGAAGTTGCATTAGCCGACCTACAGCAAAAACTATTGCGCCTTCAAGAGTTTGTTGATCCCAACTCCGAAAATGGGCAACGCTGGTTTAGTTTTTTGCGATGGGAATTGGTGCAAGCTGAAATTGCGAAACCACAACCCAATATCAATACGCTTGTCGAAATGGAAATGGACATGCGTCAAAACTATAACGGACTGGAGTTGCCTCAATTTTCGAATGTTCGGCACGCTCTAGGAAATTACATCCGTGCATTGCGATACGGCCGAAATCCAGATCGAACTGTCAAGTTCCTTCAGCAGCAATTGGACAAACTCACTCAAGCGATTCAAGAGCCTGTCGCGGGCTCCGACATGGATCGTCAGTACAGAATTGGCGAAGCGCTTGACTTAGTCTACGAATCTGGACAAGCAAATGACTTGGTTGCGGCTTGTGTGGGAAGCTTTTCGAAACCCAACGTTCGGGTATTAGCTTCCGAAGCTTTCATCCGAAATCGACTTGGTCGGCCTGTAGCTCAGCCTTCGCCGATCGACGAAGTTATTTTGGGAACGCAGATTTGCGGTCAAGGTTGTCTACTCGGAAATGTTACTCCGCAACTCATCGACAATCCGCGTGCCGCGAACGTGCGCCTCCTGATGGCCGGACATTTTTCCAGTGATAACGTGGGCACCAATCGAGGTGTCAAAATTTACTCGCAAGGTTCAGCCGAAGTATGTGCTGCCGAGAGTGTGATGCTTGGAGATGGTGGCTTGAGCTTGATGGGAGATACCGTTTCCAATGCTAATTTGGCAACTCAAATTACGGGAATTGATCACAAGCTTAGGATCGTGGAAAAAATTGCACAGAAACAAGTTGGAAAGCAAAAAGTCTTGGCCAACCAGATCGGCGAAAGCCGCCTGAAGAATAGATTAAGATCGGAATTTCATGAGCAACTCATGGAGCAAATTGCTCAGGCGAATGTAACTCTGGGCACTAACCCACCCGTCATGAATCGAGTGGGCCTTAAAAAGCCAGCCCGCAAGAGTTGGACATCCGGAAATTATTTGGCTGTGTTATGGCGAGCCCAAGATTCCTCTCAAATTGCAGCAACCAACTCATGTCCAATTCCCGTGTCCGCAGCTGGACTTACCATCCAGTTGCATCAGTCGGCAATCTACAACTCAGCAGATGTGGTTTTGGCGGGACGAAAGATCCGCAGTACCGAACTGGATGACTATGCACTTCAGTTTGGAGATAGGGTCCCCGAGCAACTGGCACAGGAAGCAGCCGGTGAGCCTTGGTCGATCACAATGCAAGATTTTCAGCCCGTCGCGGTTAGTTTTGACGACGATTTGATCACTTTTCTAATTCGAACAGAGAGATCCGAAAAAGGTAGCCAATCCTTGGATCAAGCAGCCACAGTGATCGCCAAGTACTCCGTCCAAATAGTGCATGGCGGCATCCAACTGGTTCGTCAAGGCGACGTTGATGTTGAGTTCAAGGGCGACGCAGATCGCGGCACCAGAGCAGTCATCCTGAGAAGCTTTTTGAAAAACAAATTCGAAAAAGTGTTCCGTGAAAATCTATTCGACCACGCTATCAGGCTTTCAGAAGAACTTCCCGACAACGTTCCCGAGATGGAAATCGCATCGATCAAGGTCGATGACGGTTGGATTCAAGCGACTCTCAACTAGGGCGTTGTGCAGCTTAAACTTCAGGGTTGGTTCGCGGGAGTCACACCTGCAAGCTATAGTTTTCTACGGACGATTCATCCGCGAAACAAAACATAGCAACCCTAACTTTTAAGTTTGACGAGCCACTGGGCAATTTCATCGCCAACAAACGAACGAAAGCTCGCGGAGATAACTCCTGCGAGCTTTGTTTGTTTTGTTATTGTTGGACCAAGGTCCATATCTTGAATGACTTCAGCGACTCGGAGCTTATCGCCCGATCGATGGAGGATTATCGAGCAAGAAGTCCCGTGGGCCACGATTCGTGTAGTACGGATAGCCAACCGCAGCGGCAGGCACTCCGGATTGCGAACCCGAACCTTGAGCGTGGGAATGATTGCTGAGGAACCTTTGGTAGTCGGTACCACCACGTTGCCAGCCGATACTGCAAGGTCTGCATCCCAAGGGGCCTCGACAGGTCGAGCAACCTCGATGCAACAAATTACAGCCAGTGCTGGCTAGTGTAGATACGACAATGAGGACCAATACTGACCATCCGCGTTTCATCTGCGTCTTCCTTTACGCTTTACCATTAGGTCTCAAATCTTGGCTGATGTTTCAGTCAGCTCGCACGGGAATGAGGCTTGCTTGTTGCGGGGTTTGATCGTAAGGATCGTGCCACTTCCGGCTGCATACTCGGTATCGAACATCCCGATTGGTAGAATTGAGAAATCCGGCTTTTTCCGTAACTTCGGATCAAATGGAGCCGTTAGAATTTAGCTGTATTCCCAAAACCTGCTTCGAATCGAGCAATCCTGAGCTAGCGAAAGAGTAAATTCGCGGCTTTCTGGCTAAAATCAAAACAACGGCAATGCCGGTGTCGCAGCACGTGCGGCAAGTACCTCGCCAACCAACGCCAAAGAAAATAAAGACTGGGATCGCCCATGGTTAATGCCGCAATCTCATTCGGTCTTTCTAGGATAGCTACAAAATGAGAACTACTTCGAAACCCAAGGTCGATTCGCCGTTCATGCAGCAGTCTGGCCCCACAGCTCCGCAATTTGGGTTGGGGACTCTCCTCTTAGTCATGCTGATCTTTTCAGTCATTTCCGTAGGGTTGTTCTACTCCGTTCGCGTCCCGGCGATAGCTAAAGAGATCAACGCGATTTTTGGAAAAGTCCAGGAAACGGGAACTGAAGGGACCGACAGAACGACTCAGTTTATATTCGTGATGTTTTGTTATACGGCACCGCTCATGATGGCGGCCGTTGTAAGTTTGCTCGCCTTGGCCATGCGTCGTTTTCAATTCGTCTGGTCGCGATCTAATTCCGACACGGACGATGAGCCATTCGTTATCGAAACGCTGAAGCGCTAAGAATCTGGAGAATGAGAATGTCGGAATTGGCTGACAACATCGCCCGTTACTTAGAGGTGAAAATCGATCCTCGTCAAACGAATTATTATAGTTTACTTGGCTTGAAAGAAGGCGAATCCGATACGGTTCAGATCGGCGCCGGCCTGAAGCGGGCCTTTGATCGCTTAAAGGCAAACAAGTCTGCCGAAGACTTGAAAAACTGGGATCAAGTTGCGCGTTTGGTACAGCAAGTTCAAAGCGTGCTTCTGGACCCTGGTAAGAAAGCCGCCTACGATCAAAAACTAGACGCCGCCAAATCGGCAAAAGCCCGTCCTAATCCTGCCACCGGAGCAACGAAAAAAACCGCATCAGAGCCCGTTGAGACTCCTCAGCGACCCACATCTGCGAACCGCGCAGCTTCCGAAGCATCTAGCCAATTGGCCTCAAAACAATCCGTTGCCTTATTAACTGCAAAAGCTTCGCCCGCTATTCCAACGGTGTCGACTGACCCGCCAAAGTTCGCTGCAGCCAACATTGCGCCCGAGACAATATCCTCCAGTAGCATTGCTGTTCAGGAAAAACCTCCCGCCTTGCTTGCGTTGCTCCCGACGGCCGATCCCACCGCTCCGTTTGATTTTCCTGGATACGTTCGAGACCAAGGGACCACGCACTCCGAAACCGAGTCGGTTGAGGAGCGATTGGATGCTTTGAAATTTTTATTGCAGAAAGATATCCGTCGAGGTCCACCCTCGCTGTCGTCACGCAATGGACTAGAACCACAGAGCCGATTCGCGCTTCCCAAAGCTCCTTCAATGACACAGCGCGCTCGCCTAAGTCAGCGTCTGTCGCTTTCCAGCGGCGTACTCACCGTGCTCATGTTGCTCGGTGCGGGGGGCGTGGTAGCTTTTGGTTGGTGGATGGTCAAGACACCAAGAAAATCCACGGTCGCCCAAAACAATGTTGGGCCCGAAAAAGTGATCATTCGCCCACCATCGAAACCAGTTGCTCAACCCGCTGAGTCGACGAAACCCATAAAACCGATCGTTTCTTCGTTGCCAACCGTTGGTTCCGCAGCAGACGAAGAAAAAGCGGCACGTGCTCAGGCCATGCTGGCTGCGTCCGCTGATGAATTGAAACAAGCCGCTGACGCGGCGATGGCAGTTCAGCCCGATACTCCTCAGGAACCGATGAAAAACGATTCGGAACCAGATATGTCGATTACGACGCCAGAGGTAACTACGCCCATGGCGACAGAGCTGACTGCGGAAGAAAAAACTGCCTTAGCAGCTTCACTCAACGCAGCACGTGATTCACTTCCTAAACAAGATTTTGCGACCTTTCACAAAGAAATGGAAAAGTCGCTCACGTTAGCTAGTTCGCCCGAAGATGCCAAAAAGTATCGTCGTCTGAACCAGCTAGGTTTGCTGCATGAGCAATTCGTTGAAGCTTTGAGTGATGGCGTGAAGCGATTGAAGAGTAGTGCCGAAATCAAAGTTGGAACGTCGCAAGTCGCTGTGGTCGAAATCAAAGCGAACGCGATCATCGTGTTCGACAAAGGACAGCATAAAGAGTATCGCTTTGATAAAATTCCCGTCGCACTCGCGCTGGGTATCGTCGATTTGTCGCTGAGCAAAGAAAAGCCCGTCGATTTGGCGGCCCGTGGTGTTTTTTGCTTGATTCATCCAACGCGCACCAAACTAAATGAATCGAAGGGCAAAAGTTTTATTGACCAAGCCATACCCTCCGACGAGATCCACGACGATCTGCTGGAAGCTTTGACGGATACATATTAGGAACCCTCAAACGATGGTCCTCTTCAAAAAACAATCCGTTTGAAGAGGCCTAGTTGAAGTCCATCAATCCGCCAGCGGCAAACGCATTTCGATCGACTCTTTTTTGCCTTCGCGAAAGAACTCAATTTCCACCAGATCGCCAGGCTTCTGCTGATTGAGAGTGTATTCGAGAAGATCGGTTTCCCGCAGAAAGTTATGGAGTCCATTGATCGAAACAAGGATGTCGCCCTCTTTGAATCCAGCCTGTTGAGCGACATTGTGCGGCGCGTATTGCCCTACATGTTTAATCTTCAGAGCCATGCTCGCTCGTGTTAACCCAAGTTTTTTCCGTTCCAATGCTTCGCAAGATTCCAAGTACATGCCACCCAATCCCCACCGGCGCAGTTCCCAAGTCGATGCACGCCAAGAAATATCATCGCGTGCTTTCCATTGATGTGGCAATTCCATTTTCAGTTTTCTCGAGTTCGTTCCTGTCGCAACGACCAATTCCAATTCGCTCTTGTCGGCAGGCAAGTTATGCAGGACCCATTGCAGATCGGCGATGCTGATCATCGGCTGCCCCTCGGCTTCCAAAATTCGGTCGCCAGTCTGGATTCCCGCCTTCTCAGCTTCCGATCCTCCCGTCACCGAACTGACAGTAGCGCATTCCTTCGGGTCGAGAATGAGACCCAAAATCTTGGGGTTGGGGTAAGGGAAAAGAACATTGTCCGGCAATTGGGTTTTTCGCTTCCGAGTTACTTCCTTGATTGCATCGCCGATCTGGTGACAATGGATGCAACTCTTGGCGACTTGTCCCGAGTAATCGAGTTCAGAAGAGAACTTGTCTTTGTGGCTTGGAAACAATTCCGGGCGACTAAATTCTGGAGCAGACCCCGTTTTTGCAACTAACTTTTCCCGAAAAGTTGCAACCTCCTTATGCATCTCCAAAGTTGCTCGCATCGCTTTGGCGAGACCTTCAACCGAAACATCGTTTTGCCATTCTGTGCGATGCGACCGAGTTCCGTATCGACCATAAATTGTTCCATCGGCATGGAAAAAGAAGACGGCAAAAGACTGATCGTAATCGTATTGAAATAGACCGAGATCGAGGCCGTTGGTTGAGATCTGGCGAACTCGCACAAATTTAGTAAGCAAGTTTTTAATTGCAGGATTCTGTTCGATCAACTCGTCATCCAGCTTGACGCATTCTTCGCAAGGAATGCATCGCAGCACGACCATCAGAGGTTTACCCGACTTCTCAGCCTCGCGAAAACCTTTCGCGACATCGTTGTATATCCAATAACCAGTCTGCTCGATTTTTAGTTTGTCGCCGCGGACTTTTTCTTCACGAGTCTGTGCGACGGCGAAGGATGAAACGAAACCGAGGATGACTAGTGTTCGCATTATGTTTGTCATTCTGGTGGTCCAAATACTTAGGAATGAGTTCGTAAGAATTGGACGCAGTATACTCTTTGGCTAGCAGGAAATCATCACAGCATTTCGCTGACAGGGTGCGAGTCTTTTTAGTAGTGTTGGTTCTAATGCGTTTTCCTTGCGTGGCTTTGTCG
>JANMNK010001212.1:0-3678 GCA_031373875.1 Pirellulaceae bacterium
TTATCTCTTGGCAGCACAGCGGTTGGGAGTGCCCGTCCACCAAATGTTAGTATTGGAGGACAGCGGGCACGGCACGCGAGCAGGTGTCACAGCAGGCGCCTGCGTGATCGCCGTTCCTGGACCTCACAGTGCGGACCAAGACTTTTCCGGGGCACATGCGATTGCATCGCGACTGGATGATGAGTGCATCTTTAGTTTGATCGATTGATCGCGGCAGCGGAAATCTAGAATCACACAGCCCGTAGAATCGAGCAGTCCGCGCAAAATAAAACGGACGGAGAATTCCCCGTCCGTTTCGATGTAAAAAATCAATGGAAAATGGCGATTAGACCATGTCCTTGAGCTTCTTGAGTGCTCGGACCTTGACGGTCGTCGAAGCTGGCTTTGGGTCGGCCCAAATCATTTCGCCAGTTGCTGGATTGCGAACTTGGCGCTTTGGAAGTGCCTTCTTTTGTACGCAAACAATCTTGCAAAGATCAGGGATCGTGAACTGGCCAGCGCCCTTCTTGCTGATTGCTTTGCCCACTTCAATCTTGAGGGCATCAAAAAGTGCTGAGACTTGTTTCTTGTTCAAGCCTGTTGCTTCTGCCAAGTTGTTGTAAATCTGCATCTTGGTGAGCGGCTTTACGCGATCTGCCATGTGTGCATTCCTTTCAATTAGAAAACCCATACGAATTTCGGTTGGTCCTACCACGGACGGACTGGATAGAGCCCGATTAAACGCTGGAATCCGCAAAATGCAACCGGGAATGGCGGAAAACTCAAGGAAAAAGGCACAATTCGCCCTGAAACTCATTAAAAGTCCCGGAAAAAAGGCGGACGTGCCCCGAACGCACGCGATTTTTCTATGGAATTTGCCGTTTTAGTGGGCTTGCAATCGAAGCCGCGCTTCATCCGCCCACGGGCTCTCAGGAGCTAGTTCTACAAAGCGATGCCAGTGCTTTTCCGCTTGATCAGCCCGCCCCATTTCGTCGAGCGCACGCGCCAAATGATAGTGGGCATCGGCGTACTCTTCATGCTTATGCAGTGCACCTGTAAAGGCTGCGATCGCCAATTCAACTTGTCCCGTTTCTACTAGCACACATCCCAAGTTTGCTCGAGCTTCGACGAAGTCAGGGTCCAACTCGATTGCCGAAAAATATCGTTCGCGTGCCGCTTGGGTTTCGCCCTGTCGATACAACAATTCGGCCAATTGAAAATGCACGTCGGCTTGAGGGCCAAAGCGTGCCAAGATAATTCGATACCAGTCAATCGCCTCCTGCAAATCGCCCATGTCCTCAAACGACTCAGCTTGAGCAAACATCTCCTCCAAAGTCATCGTAACAGAATCGTCGCTCGGTTCTCCGATCCACGCCGCACCGACTCGCAGTATCTGCTGCTTGGCGGGTTCATCGTCTTCAGAATTGTCTATCGCATCAAAGTCGATTCGCAACTGACCGCCGGGCTCGATTAGTCCCTCATCTTTGCGTAATAGTAATTGCTTGCCTTCGACAATCACATTCAACTGAGCGATGGGACGTTGCACCGAAGGCAATAAGTTTGCCATTTCTTGCAACTGCTTTTTGATCATTGCCAGGCTGGCTCCGCTCGCCAACCAGCCGGCAAGTTGCCTAGCTGTACTGATCTCTTGAAAATCAAAGTAAGGAAGCCGATGGACGATGCGAACAGGTTGAATCAGTCCCAGCCGATGCCAACGTCGAATGTTCCGAATCGGCACTTGGAGCAATTCCGCCAACATGGCTGGCGTGTAGAGCTGTCGCGTGTTGGCTTGCGACTCCATGAGCCCCAGCCGCTGCCACAGTTCCGTCTCGTCGATCATCTCCGCTTGGCCGGCTTCGATTTTCTTGCGAAGCGGTTCGCCCAATAGCTCGATTGGGTTATTAAGCAGTATCTGTTCCGCACCCACGACAATCAAGTCAACTTCGGTGGTTGGCCGATCCAGCGGAATCCCGCCATGTTGCCGTACCAAGTCCATGGCTTCGCGTTTGGTCAGTCCGCCAAGTTTTCCAATAAAGGCAACTCGACGTTCACTTAGTGGCGATTGCAAAGGGCATTCCTCGTTTTCAGAGTGGATTGACTGGGTAATGAATCGGATCAGTCAGCAGGGTGATTCGATCATAAATTGTCGAGTATTTAGTCAACGTCTTGTAGCTGGCTGCACATGTTAGCGGCGTTCTTGAGGTCTCGTTGAACGCCTATAGTCTCGTTGAAGTATGTTCTGCGGGATTCGTAAGGGTTTCGATATGGGCAACACGACAGTACCGTTAAGTAGCACCGCGACTGGAAATTGTGGCCCTGGCAAAGTAGGTCCTTCACTCGCGATTGGCGGTAAGCAGCTGAATTGAATGCAATATACCCAGGCTTGAGTTGTACGCACGATGTCTTCTTCCTTTTCGCGAAGTTGCCATTCAACACCACCATCGTCGATCACGAATGTCCCATCGTTGATCCCGTAAGATTCCTTCTTTAGGGAAATTGAATAGTCCCAACTTGAATTTTTAAGATTTGGCCACTTCTCGAAAACTGCAGATTTTGCGAGTCGGAGCGCTTCCTGTATTGGAATCGGTGGAGCGGGAGTGGTTTCGTCATTTGGATCCCACGGAGTAGATTGCCGCAGTAAATCCTGGGAGATTGTCACGCATACCCCACCGTCGTTAAGTGTTCCGTCCCACCGTGATTGAGCACAAAGGTGTGTTGTAACTGAACAGATTAAGATGACAGATGCAATTAAACGCATTTGAGTCTCCCATCAAACATTGGCAAGCAACATCCAAATTACTTCACACCCGTGCAACTTATTCGAACCATTTAGCCAGCTTGGGTGCCAGCGACTCCCAGACATCGACAGCCTTTTCAAAATCGACAGTCATCCAGCGTACCGGTTCCGAAGGTGCTGCGTTCGATTGACTGCTGCTGCCAGGCCAAACAGGAAAATGCGCGCTGCTAGACATGGTCAAACGCGCCTCGGTTTTTTCGCTGACCAAATAATCGGCTAGCAAGTTCGCGGCAACGCGATGCGGAGCATCCTTGAGCACTGCGACGCTGCAAGGCAAGAACAAAGTACCCGGCTGGTCGGGCAATTGATCGGGAAACACGATAGCGACATTCAATCCGTTTTCGCGTTCGATATTTGCATCGTCGGTATCGGTCAGCCCCCAAGCCAATTGACCGGAGGACACGGCTTGAGCGACTTGTTTGTTGCCTGCCAGCACGACGGCATTGGCTCGCACTTTCTGAAACCAAGCTTCCGCTTCGTTCGATTCGGCGCGTGAAGCAATTACGGCAAAATGGGTGGCCGTCGTTCCATAAACGGGAAACGCAACCCCGCACTTGCCTTGCCATTTTGCATCAGACAGTTCCGACACAGATTTTGGATATTCGGACTCATTAGTGATCTTGTCTTTATTTACCAACAAAACGCGACCTCTCGCCGCCAACCCCACCCAAGTTCCGTCGCTCGCTGCAAAACCTGTCGGCCAGCCCGATGGAATCTTCCAGTTGCGGGAGGCCAACAATCCTTGTCTCTGCAGTCGGATCGTGTGCAGGATTTCATTATTCCAAAACACATCACAACGAGGTTTCTTGTCTTCCTGGATGATCCGATTTACCAATCCCAGTGTTTTGGTCGCTTCGACATCGAACTGCCGTGAGATTTCCACGTCCGGCTCAGAGCGTTCG
>JANMNK010001253.1:0-2185 GCA_031373875.1 Pirellulaceae bacterium
CCTGGGACGCGGGTTCGATTCCCGCCGCCTCCACTAACACGGTTACCCTTCAGTAACCTAAAGCAAAATAACCCGCTGGCTAACCCCAGCGGGTTTTTGCATTTATCGAGGTCCTTACAAAGCGCCCCGCAACATATCGCCCGCCCCGACCCTATCCCAGGCCCCCGCCCCATCCTCGCTCCCGCTGTCCGCCATCCACTCGGGGCTTGTCCCCAAGAATTCAGGTTTGGTGTGCTAAGGACAGCGACACGCACACTCACCCTCATCTCTCCCCTAGAAGTTTTTCACCGACAGAGCACAATGTGAATCAGTCGTCCGCACGAGTAGAGAAGTTCAGAACGAACTCGATCATCGTTGCACGTGATTCAGAAATAGGAATCGTCACGCGTAAGTGCCTCGGCATGAGAGACATCTGGCTGGCTGCAAGCGGCCATTCTCGGCGCGGGTGACCGCATCGTTTCGATTAGTTGGAGTTGCAGCGTAAACCGCGAGGAAAAATGAGATTCGCTTGCGAGATTGATTTTTCAATTGTCTAGATCGCGTGGAGGCACTCAATGGAAACAATCGAACTGGCCGATGGTGGTATCCTTTATTTTGATCCCACTTTTCTAGCAACGGAAATTGCTGAACGTTACTTCGCAATATTGGTCGATCAAATAGCATGGGAACAAAAGCCCGGTATTTTTGGACACATGCAACCCCGATTGATCGCTTCGTATGGCGATGCTGGCGTCAGTTATCGTTATTCAGGACACGATTACTTCGCGCTGCCGTGGACTCCGACGTTGCTGGAAATTAAATCGAGGATCGAATCGTTTTTTGGCAACTACAACTTTTGTCTGTTGAACCGTTACCGAAACGGCTCGGACAGCATGGGCTGGCATGCCGATAACGAACCTGAGATGGGGCCGGTGATCGGGTCACTCTCGCTGGGTGCGACACGCAAATTTCGAATTCGCCATAACACAAGTCGAGTGACGCAAACCTATTTGCTTGGACATGGCTCGTTAATCATAATGGCAGGTACAATGCAACAATTCTGGCAACATGAAGTTCCCAAGACGAAACAGATGGTCGGCGAACGGCTCAACTTAACTTTCCGGCAAATTATCAAGTAGGCGGGTGTAAAGGTGTATAACTCCATCGCCAAGCTCATCATACTCGCGAATTGTTTCATCGTAGTTGGCTGTTCCGAACCCCAACCTCCGTTTCACATCACCACAAAACGCCAAGACGACAACGTCAACGTACAGATTGAAAAAGATGTTGCCGTTTTTGCAATTCGCAGCCCATTCGGAATCGGGCAAGCTGTCATCGAACGCAAGCTTGACAAATGGCCCCAAACGGTCATCTTGCGATTGCATTTACAGGGTCTTGAACGGCTTCGTATTTCGAACGATGTGCTGACACTGGAAGCATCGGCAGCGATTCACGACTGCAAGCCAGAACTTCGCGTTTGGGTGAAGGACAAGGAAGAGACGCCTTTGGACGATTCGAGCCCACTCTGGATTGATATTCGCATCCTTGGCAAAGACAACAATCCGGCAAAAAATGTCCCACTCCAAGATGGCTGTTTCGAAGTATCCGTTCCCCGAGCGATGCTGGAAAACGATCCCAAGACGATCCAAATTGAGTGGATAGACTTCTTCCGCACTTGAACGAATATTAAATTTCTATGGATAACTCGGCTTAGATTCTGTACAAGCTTAGGATAAACGCCCTGCTCCACGACTAATGACGTGCGCCGCCGCAATTCAACACGGAATTATTTTCAATGAATTCTTGATCAGACCATTTCGTTAGGCAACGAAAGCTCAGCGAACGTAATCGACAAATCAAGCTTCGTTGCTCGGAATGGATGCGGCATCAGTATTCTTTCCAGTTCGTTTGCGTTTCAGATAACGCCTGACAAGTGGGATTGATGAGATGACGGACAGCATCGCGAGAGAACTTGGTTCGGGAACAGCGGATATTGTCACGAATTTTGAGTACGAGCCTCCATTAACGCCAGAAGAAACATCGTCGTATCGAATTTGCCATTGCCGACCTCCGATCGAAAACCTATCCAGATTATCGAGCCCCTGAAACACGCCTCCATTCCACGTCCCACTGTAACTGATCAGTGAAAACCGTGACATCGATGAACCAAGGTCACTGATTTGCAGTGCCACGTCGCCTGTCAAAG
>JANMNK010001264.1:0-4351 GCA_031373875.1 Pirellulaceae bacterium
AAGAAAGTTATTGAACCATCCTGGTTGAAGCCGTTGATACGACGTCATCAAATCGATGCCTTTGTTCAGCGGCGAAGGTTTGCCATTAAAGTTATGACAGGAAATGCAATAAACACCTTGGCTGCCAAGCAGTGTGCGGCCTGCCGCTCTCAGCGCGCGTTCTCGCTCTCGTTCGCTGTCCGAATCGCTTTCGGGGCTAGGTATATTCATCTCGACACTTTTGATAACGTCCAATTGGCTAAACAAGTCCGGTAGATGCCGAAGATTAGGCTCGCCAAATTGCGGCATCCGCGTCGTCATGTAATGCCGAACGCTCTCGCCATCAAAAAGAACTTTCTTAAGCCAAGCTGGCCGCAGTTTAGCGCCGACCAGCGTCAGTGGTGGCGGGATCCGACCATCCTCGCCCAAGTTCTTTTCGGTAGTCTCAAAATACGCATTGCGATCTTCGATTACTCCCCCAAAATCGTCGCGAATATGACAAGCGATGCAGTTGAATGCCGTAAGCGTCTTGGCGACGAGCATGTTCTCGGAGTCTGCCGAATGAGGTTGATGTAACGCCGCAGCGATCGCTGTTACATGATTCGGCTTGAGGCGAAACTTTGGCGACGGCCTCGACTGATCGGTAATGTTGATCTCACGGGACAAACAGCCTCGGCTCAAGTCGGCCTGGGACAAGGACTTGACGAGAGCCGCTGGCCGCAGTTCTGGTAACGCGTGGCAGGCCGCACAGTTGAGCTCTTGAAAATACTTTTTCCCCAAGTCAACAAGTTCGTCGTTCGTTACCAGTGCTTCGCGCTGCTGCGCTGGTCGGTGGTCGCCGGACGAAGCCATCAGGTATCCAGCAATGGCTTGGGATTCGGAAGGCGTTAGTTTCATGTCAGGCATGCGGCCCGAATGCCTCACAGCAAGTGGTTGAAACAGAAATTGACTGAGAGATTGCTGACTGTATTTCAACGCAACGTGTCCTAGCGTCATGCCGCCTGCTCGGGCGGGAAAATTCTTAGGAGATTCAGTGAGCGGGGCAGTATTTCGCCGAATTAGTTCGATATCGATCTCTTCTTCGTCGTCTTCTTCCGTTTCGGCAGCAGGTTCTTGCGCGACTTCGTCGGACTTCTGTTCAAGCGGAACATGGCACGCCACGCAACCCACTGATTGGAAAAGAGCACGACCTTCACTCGAATTCGCTGCATCAGCGATTGATGGTCCGGCGCTGTCGTTAAATTTGTTTTTCGATTGAGAGATCAAAAAATGAGTCAATGCTTTGGCAACATCGCCTCGTTTCGATACCGGGATCGATTCCAGCACATCGGGCATCGTCGTACCAGAATGGACTTGGGAGGGCGACGCAATGTACTTTGCCAAATAATCTGGGGCGACGCGAGAACCGACATCCGCAAGATCCGGCGCGGACTTGACCATCCAACTGGGTTGCTCAAGACCGCTGTGACAAGCTCCACATCGAAGCTCGCCGATCAACAGATCGCCAATCTGTGATTCCGATAAAGGATGCTTTTCATATTCAGCTTCCTGCCCCATACAGGTGCTGGGCAATTGTGCGGTCAAGTTACAGACAATCCACAAACCGACGATTGCTGCGGGGCGAAGTTTGAAGTTAAGGCGTTGTTGTCTCAATCGATCCATGCAGTCAATCCCAGCGACTCAACAAAATTACATACCGTGGTTAACTGAGTATAGCCCCATTTCTGTTGCTGTCACCATCACGACAAGATCGTATTGAATCCCCGATAACCTAGAACTAATCTTTCAGAACTGATGCAGCATTCTTAACGCCTATCCCTTTGAGAATCTTCCCATTGGTTTTCGGCAAGTTGATTTGAACCTAGGAAACGTGTTACGGATTCGATTCGTGGATTAGGGGATCGCATTTGGTTAACTCGGATGCTGAAAAGCGACCGGAAAAACGTCCCGAATAATTGCGAGACAGGTTTCTTAGCTGCGATGCATTTTCTGCAAAACAACTCACCGCCGAGCGAAACGCTTCGTTAGAATAAGCTACGGATTTGTTTTCGCAGCTTGTTTGTGTCGCTTGACCAGTTAGCTTCTGTCTCGAATGGATCGGAAACTCATGAACATCTCGCACATACGATTTTGCGTGACCATCGCCGTGCTCGGGTTGACTGTTGCCATAGGGGATATGGCTGTTGCGCAGTCATCGTCTGCGGACTTAAAAATTGTTAGCTTCAACATCCGCTATGGAACAGCGGCCGATGGCGAGAATCATTGGAACAAGCGTCGTGAGTTTGTAATCGACACGATCAAGGACTTGAAGCCAGATCTGCTGGGGACCCAAGAGACACTTGATTTTCAACGAGATTACCTTGCCGAAAAACTCGGGGACTACGACTATCTGGGAGTCGGACGAGACGATGGGAAGGAGGCCGGCGAAATGATGGCTTTGTACTTTAAACGCTCTCGATTTGAAAAGATCGACGCCGGTCATTTTTGGTTAAGTGAAACGCCAGATGTTGCTGGCAGCAAAAGCTGGGATAGCTCGTTGCCTCGAATGGTTACCTGGGTCAAGTTGCGAGATGCAGAGCACGCGGCCGCGCCTCCAATCCTGTTCATGAATACGCACTTTGATCACAAGGGCGCGACAGCGCGACTTGAATCGGCCAAGCTGATTCGCAGCAAGACAGCCGAGCTTGGCAAGAACTGCTTGGTCGTCATTACAGGTGACTTTAACACCGACGAAAAATCACCTCCCTACGAAGCTCTGTTTTCGAGCCATGACGGTAATGAATCGCCAGTAGTGGATACATATCGACAAGTGCATTCCACGAAAACGAACGACGAAGGAACTTTTTCAAACTTCGTAGAAACCAACGCCAAGGGCCCCCGCATCGATTGGATCGCCGTCTCGCGCGGATCGAAGATACTTTCAGCCGAAATCATTCACAAAGCCCGCGATGGCCGAACGCCTTCAGATCACTTCCCGGTTACAGCCACGATCGTCGGCAAGTAAGCACCCACGCATAAGTTTCTAGTCATTTGAAGTAACCGTGGCTAACGCCAAAACGGCTGATAACGCTAAATAACTTGTGCTTGGGTGCTTAAGTGCTGCCTTCGTGCACCAGCCACAAAGTCGTCATCCACGATCATCGCACAATAGATTTTTCAAAAACAATCGAGCGTTCTCGCTGATCGCCGATATCGATCGTTTTAAAATCGTACTCGTACTCAGTGAAACGGTACTCGTACTCCTACTCGATCGGGAATCATATCGTGAGCGACTTTACCAACGATAGCGCAGTTCGTAACGTCTTCAAGCCAATTAGCAAAAATTCCTCGTTCATCTCGAAGCAAAGCAATCGACTTTAGAAATTCGTCAATGGCCAGTCGTGCATACGACGGAGAGAGGCCAAGACCATTCTGCGCCGTTGGACGGGTAGCGACTACCCAATATTCGTAGAGCACCTGGGGAACGATCGCAGGCTGATCACCGCGCTGGCGAATCTTTTGAACTGCAAAGACAGCATCGGCGTGGGTGGGATGCGATACCACGGTATACCGCAGCAGGACATTCGTGTCGAGCAGTACCTTCACTCGCCACGACCCTTATAGATCGATTCGCGGCTATCATCAAAAGCGGCTGGAACCTCGGCGTGAATCTGTCGGAGGCGATTGAGGCTTGCTTCAAATTGTTCGTTGGAGATCGATGGCTCGCCAGTCAGTTCGAGGTCTGACCAGCGTAGAGTTTGCACAACGTAGTCAGGAATGTCCAGGCCAGCCTGTGCTGCACGCTTTTTGATTATGGCTTCCAGGTCAGCTGGAAGATTGAGCACTAGATTCATTCGATTCCTCCTTCGTTCAAAGACACTAGTTATTATAGCATTGCCGAGGCAAAGCGGCCAAAGGTTTATTTTCCCTTATAAAACGCCAAGTTGTGCGTGAAGATGCCGATCAGTCGCTGCAAGTGAGCGTCTGTGAATTCTGCAGTCTCAGGGATATTGAATCCTTGGCTGCGTAGGTAATTGTCGAATCGCAACAGAAATGTTCGGAAGCGATTTGGTTCGATCGATCGCAGAATTGCGATGTCGTTGAAATGGGGAAGATGAAATCTGGGCATAAAACACCTGATACAAAATGCGGCTCATTGTGTGCGTCCGTGAAGTCAGACCTGCCGCCAGCGATTGCTAGCTATTTTTCCTTTTGGCCATATAATGAGACGGTAGGCAAGAGACACGTTTGGCCACAATCCCCTTGAAAATAGGAAAATTCGTGCGAGTTCCCTCGGCTTATACACAGTGCGTTATTCCATGCACAGGACAAGCCCTCCTTCGCGCTTCGGTGCATTGACAGCGACTGTCAGATTGACCGCTCAAGTGCGTGG
>JANMNK010000002.1:0-2058 GCA_031373875.1 Pirellulaceae bacterium
CCCTTCCATGTGAAACGCGGTGCAAATTGATCAAGTTGTTTTCTAGCCTTACGTTGGCTATCTGCACACTGAGTTCGACGGGAGCCCTTGCCCTCCAAGCTGTTGAGAATTTGCCCATCGTGGCAGATGTCAACCAAACCATTACGGCAGGGATCGATTTGGAAAAGAACGGTCGCTGGCAAGAAGCGATTCAGCACTACGAAAAAGCCGTTCGAAATCATCTTGAGTCGCCAGACCTCCAGCGAAGATTGCAGATTTCGCGAATTCACAACGATGTCATTCGCCGCTACTCCGATGCTTCGTTTTTGGATGCCATCGACAAACTAACAGTTGAAGTTTCTGGCGAATTGTATTCAGAAGTTTTGACGAAACTTGACTTGAACTACGTCGAACAAATCGACTTGATGCGAATCGTTCGCAACGGCACTGCATTCCTTGAAGTCGCTCTGACGGAAAAAGACTTCATACACCATAACTTGAAAACCGCTTCCCCAGCCACGATTGAACATTTCCGAGCGAACATCCACAAAGTAGTTTTGGCTCGCAATATCCGTTCTCGCACCGAAGCCAAGTCGCTCGTGCTGACGGTCGCCAAACTGGCGGAAAAAGAATTGGGCCTCGCTCCGACGGCAACGATTCACGAGTACGTCGCCGGTGCAATTGGACTACTCGATCCTTACTCCGGTTACCTAACTCCGGGTGAACTAAGCGAGATCATGTCGCAAATCGAAGGTAACTTGATCGGACTCGGCGTCGAGCTTTGGGCCGAGCGAACCGAACTGAAAATCGTCGACGTCTTTCCAGGTGGACCTGCGCATGAAGCCGGACTAAAAGCTGGCGACTATATTTTAGCTATCGACGGTTCGCGAACCGATCAAGTGGGCGCAAAAAGAGCAGCCGATTTGCTTCGAGGAACTGAAAACAGCCAAGTTACTTTGCTGCTCAAACGCAATGCAGGCGACAACCAACAGATGACCGTCACTCGCCGACGTGTCGAAGTTCCCAGCGTCAGTTCATGCGACATCGTAGATGCCCAATCCGGCGTAGGATATATCCGAATCTCCAATTTCCAAAAGACAACACCATCCGAGTTTGATGAAAATTTTAACAAATTGATAAGTCGTGGAATGCGGACTTTGATCGTTGATCTTCGCAGGAATCCAGGCGGTTTGCTTGACGCAGCCGTTGACCTAGCGGACCGGTTCATTACTGAAGGATCGATTGTGAGTACACGCGGACGTAGCGGCTTTGAAAATCGCAACTACTTTGCCCAAGTCCCACAGACCTTGGACATTCCGTTGGTCGTATTGATCGATTCGGATAGTGCAAGTGCAAGCGAGATTTTTGCCGGAGCGATTCGTGATCATGGTCGCGGGACTCTGGTTGGGCAGACTTCGTACGGAAAAGGCTCAGTGCAAGGTTTATTCCACACCGACACGACCAGCGGCGGGCTACGAATTACGGTATCCAAGTTTTACTCGCCAAGCGGCAAACAAATCAGCAATTTTGGAGTCGCTCCCGACGTTGTCTTAACGCCCGTCGAAGTAGCCAAGCCCGTAATTGGCAGCGACGGAACAGCTTTGATTAAGCTGGATTCCGAAGAGCAAGACTTAGGACTTCGCAAAGCGATCGAGATCGCCCGCGACGCCACCAAAATTGCTCGCAAGCCAAACTGATTAGCTAATCACGCATGGGCCTGCACGGCTCAATCCCGCCTAGCACTCACCGATAATCCAAAGCGGCTCAATTATCTTATTGGGCCGCAATTGTCGTTCGCAAACCACTTGAATCGACTTGATCGTTCAACCCTCCTCCCCATTGCAGATCGATTGTCCCCAATCGATCATCCGCTTTTCCCATTGTAGATCGCTTGTCCCCAATCGATCATTCCCTTTTCCCATTGTAGATCGATTGTCCCCAATCGATCATGCCCCCTCCCCAACCATACATCAATCACACCGCCCAAGCTACCCATTAGCAACTCATCCGCCATCCCTATCGACCACTAAGCTATACACGTCGCTAACTACTCTTCGCACTTCAGTAATCTACCAGAAC
>JANMNK010000003.1:0-5874 GCA_031373875.1 Pirellulaceae bacterium
ATCGAGACGCTGCCTCTTTTGATCGTCCTCCAAAGTCGAGTTAATTGCTGCGATCGCTTCTTCCTTGGAAATTGAAACTTGGTCAATTCCCTCCGCCAATAATACAGACAGCGCTTCTCGGCCCGCCGCGTCGAGCGCCGCCTCATCTTTAGCACCGAAGATCTTGAAGAAATGGTCTTTCAATGCACCGCGTAGCTGAAGCAAGGGCTGTCGGCGGTTTTCGTAAATGCAAACGACTTCTCGCGCTTGTTGAGCTTTATTGAGCGCCGTCTTTGCCGGATCGGGCATTTCGAATTCGACACGAGCGACAATTGCCCGCGGAGCAACGTAGCCATCGCGATAAGGAAAAGGTGGATTCCAACCTTGGAATACAATCGTGATTATTATTGCGGTTAATAGCGCAAGGGATAAACGAAGCAATACTGCTCCGTTCGCGATGCGGTGCCAAAGCACTTTCCAGGTTACCGTTCCAAGTTGGAGCGAAGCAACTCGTTCGCTTCGCGTTCGTTTACTAGGTTGCGTGGACATAGGTTGAAATCGTAACGATTCTTCGCAACGATTCCAATGATTTCCTAATTCTCATTTGATTTAAAATTGATGCCTGCTGGCGACTGACCGTGCGCATCATAGGCAAGAACGATTTTTTGGACCAAAGGATGTCGAACGATGTCTACCTCGGAAAGTCGAATAAAAGCCACGCCCGGCAACGAGTGCAGTCGTTGAACAGCATCTCGAAGTCCGCTCGTAACACCCGATGGCAAGTCCACTTGGGAAATGTCACCCGAGACAACTACTTTCGAACCTTCACCCATTCGCGTTAGAAACATTTTCATCTGAGCAACAGTCGAATTTTGAGCTTCATCCAAAATGATAAAAGCTTGATTCAACGTTCGCCCTCTCATGTAAGCTAACGGAATTACCTCAATCGTATCCTGCTCCATCAGGTATTTCACTTGGTCATAGTCTACCATCTCGTTGATGGCATCAAGCAACGGTCGGAGGTATGGATTCAATTTTGCTTGCAAATCCCCTGGAAGGTAGCCAAGGCTCTCCCCCGCTTCGACGGCTGGGCGGACCAGCACGATTTTGCGGACTTGCTTGGTTTTCAGGGCTTCAACTGCTGCGGCGACCGCTAAATAGGTTTTTCCGGATCCTGCCGGGCCGATGCAGAACGTCATGTCGTGCCTGCGTATGGCATCGACATAACCGGCTTGTCCCTCGCTACGGGGCCGGATTCGCCGCAAAGTATTGCTAACCGCGACTTCTTGTTTTGAATCCTGATGGTTCTTGACGCCCGTCACTTTCTCAATGGCGTCCGTGACATCATCCGCAGCAACGCCTTGCGATCGGTAAGCACGTTCTTTGAGGCGTTCTAAAACTTCGGTCGCCATTCGTACGGAATCGGACTCGCCTGAAATTCGAATCTGACCGTTGCGGTGGGTGATACTGACGGACAACTGACTCTTGAGCGTTCGCAGATGCTGATCTTGAGGACCAAACAGTTTAAGTACAACTTCAGGATCAGAGAGAATAAGCGTGGCTTCGGACATGGTTAATTTACACCCATCATGGAATTGTTAACCCGATTAATGTTGCACCCAAACAAGATCCGCGACGAAGCAGCAATATCCAACAAAGCCCGTTGGGATCATCGAATCCGTCAAATCCCAAAAGCCGCCGACTCCGGGCAACGTGTTGCCGCTGTCTTTAGCGTTCACACATCGCTTGACAATCGACTCGATCAAATCTCCAAACAACCCAGCGACGGCGACTGTCAGCCCAACAATGGCTGATCCAATCCCATACTTCATTTGAAATTGTCCATCAAACATCCAAGGCATCAGCCATCCAAAATAGAAAATCGAAACGACGATTGCGATGACAAAACCGCCGATCGCTCCTTCCCAAGTTTTCTTCGGGCTAATTGTCGGACAAAGCTTTGACTTGCCCATGGATCGACCTACAAAGTAAGCCGCCGAATCGCTCATCTTGACGATGATGATCAACCCCAACAAAGCCAACAAGCTCCACCGAGATTCCGCGAACAATCGAACAGCAATCCAAAAACCAAAGCCTCCGCCTAAGTAGGCAGCAGCAAGTGTGGACAAGGCCCATACTTCCAGGGTTCGATTGGCGTCCCTCGAAAACTGTCTCAATGCAATTATACCGCTGATGAAACTCCAGCCGAAAATACCAAGCGTAATCCAGCCCAATTTGCCAATCGGACAGTCTGCGGGATAGGATCGATTCATCACGACGGGATAAACGATGGGGACGATAGTGAGCAGAATGACAAATAGCACCGACAGGGCAACTTCGCCTTTACGAATGGGCCAACCGACCGCGACTAGACGCCCCATATCCGAGGCGGTACCGATAGAGAAAAAGAGAACCGGGACAATGAGCCAAGCACCCGGAACACCTCGGAGAGGAAAGTTATAATCGAGCCACAGCAGCGAAGACATGGCAACAATCAATACGGCCGCTGTGATCAAACGATATCGCAACACGCGAAAACCTTTCCTTCCCAATCCAAAATTATCTTCGTTATCCCAATAAAAACGCAACAGGTTGCGAATTTAGGCCACGTCATTTTGCCAAAACCAATCCCCTCATACCGTCACTAGCTCAGACATTCTAACCAATCAGGCGTTCGACGTTCACTGATTGATACCGCCGAAACGTCGGTCTCGGCGAGAGTAATCGCGAATGGCAGCAACTAAATCGGATCGTCCGAAATCGGGCCAAGCCTTGCTGGTGATCCAGATTTCACTGTAACTCAATTGCCAGAGCAAGAAAATGCTGATTCGAAACTCGCCACTAGTTCGAATCATCAAATCTGGATCCGGCATACCTGCGGTGTACAAATGGTTCGAGATTGTTTCTTCCAAAATGTTTTCGGGTAGCGTTTTTCCTTGCTGGACATCTTGGGCAATCGATCGAACGGCGTCTACGATCTCTTGTCGGCTTCCGTAATTTATTGCCAAACAAAGCGTCATACGCGAGTTGTTTGCTGAAACGGCAAGCGACTTGTCCATTTCCTCCAGCACTTCCTGGGACAATCCTTCACGACGTCCCAAAATCTTTAGCCGAATACCTTCTTTGCCGAGTGTGGGACGTTCGTCAACCAAATAACGGACTAACAACTTCATCAAGTAATCCAACTCCGGCTGTGGCCGCTTCCAATTCTCCGTCGAGAAACAGTAAAGCGTCAGAGTCGTGATACCTAATTCTTCGCACGACTCCAAAGTCCGGCGGACGGCGAGCGCGCCTTGGCGGTGGCCCTCGGTGCGAGGCAAACCGCGCAACTTAGCCCAGCGACCATTCCCATCCATGATGATTGCGATGTGCTTGGGACGCCGCTCCAAAGGAATGTCCGCGATCGATACCGGCCTTTTAAAGAACTGGAACATCAGCGTGGGGAGCGTCCTTTCCCGGACCGGCTACGTGTGATCATGGCGCGACGGCCATCATGTCGCGAAACACTTGCCCGATAAGCATCGTCTGTTCGCGATCCGGCCCAATCGAAACGATATCGATAGGAACTCCGATCAACTCCTCAATCCGCCGCACATAGTTCTTGGCAGCAGCGGGCATTTTGTCGTAGTCCCGAATGCCCGATACATCGATGCCCCACCCCGGCATGACTTCCCAAACAGGTTCGCATCGACGAAGCTCATCGGCATGGCTTGGAAAACGATTAAGCACTTTGCCATCCAGTTTGTAACCGACGCAGATTTGGACTTCGTCAAAGTAACTGAGTACGTCCATCATCATCAGTGCCATCGACGTGATTCCACTAAGCCGCGCCGTGTAGCGGACAGCAACAGCATCAAACCATCCACATCGCCTCGGGCGACCAGTCGTGGTGCCGTACTCTCGTCCAATATCTCGAATCTTTTGACCGGTCGCATCGTTCAATTCGGTCGGAAACGGTCCGCCTCCAACGCGCGTCGAATACGCTTTTGCAACGCCCAAAACGCAGTCGATCCATTTCCCTGGAATTCCAGAGCCGCTGGAAACGCCAACACCAGAACTGTTGCTGCTCGTCACAAATGGGAAAGTGCCGTGGTCAATATCCAACAGCGCGCCTTGTGCTCCTTCGAGCAATACTCGCTTGCCTGCGTCCAGTTCATCCAAAAGATAATTTGTCGTGTCGCAAGCCATCGGGCCTAATTGCTCTCCCCAACGTTTCACTTCGGTTGCAATTCGGGAAGCGTCCAACATTGCCATTTGCTCGGCGGTCGCGAGGCCCGACAAAAGCTTTTTCTTGGCCTGTACGATTTCTTCGATACGGGCCGCGTAATCCGGGCTCAAAATATCGGCAACACGCATGGCAAAAGTTCGGCCGACTTTGTCTCGATAGCAAGGACCAATACCACGCAGCGTGGTTCCAATATTCTCTCCATGGACAACTTGGCTGTTAAGGATTTGATCCTCGACCATATGCCACGGCATCACCATGTGAGTCCGTTCACTTAACAACATGTTTTCGCGAGGCTTCAATCCGCGAGCTTCCAATCCCTCGATTTCGCGCAGCATCGTGTTGGGCTCGATTACGACTCCTGGAGCGATCACGTTCATGACCCCGGGATGTAAAATCCCGCTAGGAATGTGGTGGAGTTTGTAAACATTTTCGCCGACGACGACCGTATGGCCAGCGTTTGCGCCTCCCTGATATCGCACGACAATGTCGTGAGCGGGCGCGAGTAGATCGACCAGCTTTCCTTTCGCCTCGTCGCCCCACTGCAATCCAATCACTGACGATGCCGACACTGCATACCTCCCAACGTATAAAAATGCGAGCAAAATGCCTTACGCAAAGTCACCCAGTGTACGTTTGAAGAATTCAAACGGTCAATAAGCCTTGGCTAGCAAACCTCTAGGCAGAAATTCTTAAGAAATGAGCCTGTTGTGTCTGCATTTGGAAGATTCGAGTGGCTTGGGTTGGAAAGCTTTGCCGATTATTCGCTATATGTAATTCACGCCGAGTTTGCCGAGCGACAGCGGGTACTATCCGTGACGTCGTCGGTTTTCGCCTAGAAAAGGAAGCGAAATGACACAGATGAGCACACCACGACATCGTTCCGCCAAGGGCAAAGATAGGCCTGCATTCCTTCGTGCCTTAGGCAAAAACGACCCACCCGCGATACTGATTTTTGACGGTGTGGAGTTCGAGCGAAGCCAGATTTTCAAACACGATTCTTGGGCCGCAACGGCTCTTTACCGATCCGGCGATCGGCAGATTGTTTGCAAACTGAATCGTCAGGCGCCTGTTTTCATGATTCCCATGAACTGGGTTGGACGATGGCTCGCTCGCCGTGAATCGGGATTTTTGAACTCGTTAAGCGATGTGGCGGGCATCCCAAAAGCGTACCCAGTTCACGCGATCGACGGAACTCTTCTGAAGAATGGCGTCGCGCACGACTTTGTGTCGGGCCAACCCATGTCGCTCAAGGCCGAATTGCCGGTAGGGTTCTTTGATCGGCTTGATAAGCTCTTGAATCAGCTTCATTCAAGACACATTGCGTACATCGATCTGCACAAGCAAGAGAATGTTATCGTTGGGGACGACGGATTGCCCTATTTGATCGATTTTCAAATCAGTGCCCGCCTGCCAAAGTCCTGGGGCTTCCGGAGCCTTTTCAAGATACTCGCCGAAAGCGACTGCTATCATGTTGAAAAACATCGTCGACGCAGATCAGGAGTGGATACTCGGCTCGCGAATGTGCAAAGACCTTGGTGGATCCGCTGCCATCGAATGGTCGCAGTCCCTTTTCGAACGGTTCGGCGCAAGTTCTTGGTATTGATCGGCGTCCGTAAAGGCAAGGGTTGCGCCTCCACAGAAATCGCCACAGAAATCGGACTTCGCCA
>JANMNK010000019.1:0-14930 GCA_031373875.1 Pirellulaceae bacterium
CCGCTGTTTCCTTCGCCCAAGATAGATGCCAGCGACGGCAAGTTCCAACCGAGAGAGCGATTGGCAATGGGTTGCGAGATGGCATAAACGATCAAGAGGCCGACGAGTGCAAGTGCCCATTTGACCGGTAATTGTCGAACCGTTTGATCAACGCTTGGCTTTTGAGTCATTCACGAAGTCCGAGTTTAGAAAACGAATTTGAATTCGGCACGGTTGGCGATCGAACTAGGGAGCTGATCGGAAAGGTCACTGGGTAATTGTGTACGTCGCTACGATGGCGACAAGTGCAATTCGCATTCACACGTTAGTTCGAAGCCAAAGCCCCGATCAATCACATGCATTCTACAATACATCACGATTGACTTAGCAAACTGGCTCCGTCAGTCGCTTGCCAAGTTCGACATGGCACTCAATTGCTTGACGAGCTCTCTTGCCTGGCCTGAATCAATTGCGGCAGCACAGCGGGCAACGGCGGATTTAAGGTCCTTTTCCACCCCTGCAACCCACAATCCGGCGGCGGCGTTGGCGAGGACCATATCCCGACAAGCTCCCTCGGCTCCCGACAAGACATTTCGGATCACTGCGGCGCTCTCTTCTGGGCTCTCGACTAATAATTCCTTTAGTTCAATCGGCTTCAAACCGAAAGATTCCGGGTTCCATCGCAGTTCCTTAACTGACGCATTGGCTACTTCGAGCACGACGGTTTCGGCCGCCAGCGAAACTTCGTCCAATCCATCCAAGCCACGAACGACGATCGCATGACGGACTGGCAACTGGGAAAGGACCTGAGCGATTTTTTGTTGCAGCTCGGCATTACCAACTCCGAGAACTTGAAAGTCCGCATTGGCGGGATTGCACAAAGGGCCTAGATAATTAAAAAGTGTTGGAACCCCAAGCGAGCGGCGCACGTTGGCAACATGTTTCATGGCGGGATGTAACAGTGGTGCAAAGCAAAAACAGATGCCCAGCTCATCCAAGCACTTCTCCACGAGGTCGCGAGACGCTTCGACACGAATTCCTAACTGGCTCAAGACGTCGGCCGATCCAGTTGCACTTGTAATTTTTCGATTGCCATGTTTTGCGACAGGCACACCTGCGGCGGCGGCGACTATTGCGGCGGCCGTAGAGATATTAAAAGTTTTTGCCCCATCCCCCCCGGTTCCGCATGTATCGAGTAGCCCCGAGCGTCTGGAATGAATAGGTGTCATATGGCTACGCATGGCCAAGGCAGCGCCGGCCAGTTCGTCTACCGACTCGCCTTTGTCACGCAATGCCAACAGCAAATGCCGAGTGGTCTCATCGTCGACTTGGCCCGCCAACCTGGACTCGATGACGGTCTGCATTTGAGCTCGCTGGAGATTGGTACCCGCTCGTATTTGGTCGATAATTGGTTTTAAAGTCATTTGCTGCAACAGCTATCCTGTTCCGAGTGATTCGTTTATCGCCTCACGGATATGGAGGATCGGCACCTTTCCTATCTTCAAAATCAACTGCAAATGTAGTTTTTAACCGCTGGAGTGTGGCAGGTCGACCGGAACGAAATAATTACATGGCCAGCGATTGCATCGTGCGATCGTTTTAGGTTTGTGGAGTGCCTTTAGAATGAAAACGCTTGTCTCGACAAAACCGATGTGGCCTTGATCCTATTTTGTTCCGGTCTTCTATCGTATCAAGCTAAAAGGATTAATAAGGAATCCCCACGTCAATTGATTGGAGAAATCGAGTATATTTGTTTTATAGAAAACCGTCGACAACTGCGAACTGGTTGTTATTTTTGTAACTGCGAATCGAATGAAACGATGGAGCCATGCCTCGAAAAGTAGTCATTGATTGCGATCCCGGAATAGATGATGCCTTTGCACTTGCGTTGGCGCTGTTCGATCCTCGTTTGGAAGTACTCGCCGTTACGGCTTGCTCGGGAACGATCGAAGCAGAGCGGAGTACGCAGAACATCCAGTCGATCATCGAACGACTGGATCCGCCACGGCACCCTCGAATTGGTGCAGCCACGGATCCTGACGACGCGCCGATTGGCGATGGCCGTTCGTTGCACGGCGAAGACGGATTGGGGAACTGCGAATTGCCGCCTGTGGCTAGGCAGCATGTTGTGGCAAGCGAAAAATTGATCGCGGATTGCCTTCGGGCGAATCCTGGCGAAGTTACTATCCTTTGTTTGGGTCCGTTGACAGGTGTGGCCCGCGCATTCCAGCGCGATCCGGCTTTGCATAACGTGGTCGACCGTATAGTTATTGCTGGCGGTGCCCTTAATGGAATCGGTGATGTCACGGCTGTTGCGGAATTCAACATGCATTTTGATCCGGTAAGCGCAGCAGCCGTATTCCGATCACCGACGACGAAGACACTCGTTCCCTTGGAAATCAGTACCCAGATGAACTTTGGTTTGGACTTGATCGACCAACTGCCACCGAAGTACACGCGGGTAGGGGCTTTGCTGCATCCGATGCTGCCCTATTATTTCCGAATGCTGCGGCAAAATCGCGCTCAGGAAATGGTCAGTTTTAAAAGCTTGACGGCGCTGCTTTTGGTAACCGAGCCGATGTTGTTTGAAAGCCAAGAGCAGTTTGTCGAAATCGAAGAGCAGGGGTTGTTGACCCGGGGTGAGACCTTTGTCGACCAACGCGGCTTTTCCCTGCCGCGCCGCAACTGCGAAGTTGTTACCAGCCTCGATGTGGATTCGGCTCGCGATTGCATCATCAATGCGATTCGATTTGCGGGACATTCGAGTGGCGAGGTAGTATAGCGGATGGCTCGTTCGCGCATTGGACCACTGGCACTCGAAGCACCGCTGGGCGGTAAGTCCTCATGTGTTTTTCGCGCTGTCCATATGCAGCAGCGACTGCAGTTGGCCGTGCGAATTTTTTCGGTTCCGATGGGAATGACTCCCGAAGCGAAAACGGATTTCGCCAAGCAGATGGAGGCGTTAAAAACGCTGCGTCACCCTGGAATTGTCCGTTGTTTTGGAGGCGGTTTTGATCAACGAGATGCTTACCTCGTTTACGAATTGATCGATGGCGAATCTCTAGAAGCCTTGCTGCAGCGGCGCGATCGGTTGCCTTGGGAAACCGTTTTGGCTTATGGATTACAACTTTGCGACGCGCTGCATGCAGCACATTCGACCAAGTGGATTCATGGTCGATTGCGGCCAGACAAATTGGTCGTTAGTCGCGATGGCGAGTCGATCAAGATCCTTGACTTTCGCCGAGACACGTCCGCCACCAACATGCTTGGTGCAATGCCGTCGATCGATCAAATCGCATATCAATCGCCAGAGGCATTGGATGGTCTACCTACCGAATCCAGCGACTTATACTCCCTTGGTGCGATACTTTATCGCATGATGACGGGAACGCCGCCGTTGGTTGCGAGCACGGTTGCCGAGATGAAAAATGCCGTCAAGGAACAAGTACCTGCTCCCGTCACCGCGACGGTTTTCGACTGCCCGGTTTGGATGAGTTCGATCGTCGAACAGTTGCTTCAAAAGAGACCTGAAATACGACCCTACAGTGCAGAGTCCGTAGGTATGGCGCTTCGTGAAGCGCAGAAACGAGCCGAGCAAGGTTTTGGTGTTGCCCAACACGCGGTCAGTGGTTTCAGCGCTTTGCAATTGAAAGTGGACCGTTCCGAAGCTGAAAAAGTGCTTGGCCGAAAAAAGAAAAAACGTCGCGAGCGGCCCGAAAATGAAGATGCGACGCCTTTTACGGAAAAACCTTGGTTTATTTTGCTGTGCTTAGTCGTGTTAGGACTCAGCATTGGTTGGTGGTTTTTGCCGCTCAACGAAGCCACTTTAAAGCGTCGGGCCGAAACATTGATTGCGACCGACGAGCTAACGGATATGAATGACGCTCGCGACAAGTATCTTCTTCCGTTATTGGAGCGATTTCCTGATGGCAAACATGCGGAATGGGCCAAGGAGAAATTAGAAGAAATCGCCATGATGAATGCGGAACGTAAACTTGAGCGCGACGCGCGCTTTGGTCGAGACCCGGACACCGAAGGCGAACGAAGATTTCTCGAAGCCCGCAGGTACGAATCCTTTGGAGATCGCGTTTCGGCGCTTGCAAAGTACAAAGCGATTGTGATTCTCCTCAAGGAAGTCGAGAAAGAGCGTCCCATGGTCAATCTTGCCCGCCGACAAATTCAGCGTATCGAGGAGCGTCCGCCAAGCATGGAGGAGCTTCGCGAGTTTCTCAAAGCAAAATTAGGTGAAGCCGAAAGCTACTTTGCATCCGGTGATGTTTTGAGCGCCAAGACGATCTGGGAAAGCATCGTCAATTTGTACAATGGCAACGAAGAGATGAAGGCGATCGTTGTCCAAGCTCAAGGCCGCTTGGATCAGTTCAAGAGGCTGGCTGAATAACGAACACCGTTACTCAGCGTTTTTCGCTTGGCTTGATTGAAAAACGTCGATTTGGTCGTCAAGCTGAACGCCTGCTGCATATTTTACCTAAACGGAATGTGCCGCAACAACTGCTTTCGCCTCACCCGGTTTGCAGACTTCGGCCGAACAATGATTGCTGTAAGGCTATGAATTGAGCTAGTCAGACTGGTCCTATTTCTGAACGCTAGCACAATGTTCCGCGACAAATAACCCTGTTCGATTAAGGGTTGAAAAACGGATTCCGCCTGACCCACCCAACGAATTAAACAGCTTCGACCGATCGTTTAATCGCAAGGTTAAGCAGCCGGCAAAAACCACAGTGAGCCAAGGGAGGGATTCCGTGCCTCGACTGTCGATCATCGTTCCTTATCAACAGAACGATTCAACTATTGAATCCACGCTGTTGTCGTTATTGGAAAACCGGCCAGACAACGTCGAAATACTGCTTTCTCACGATTGTAGTTACAACGATCCATACGGATTGGGAAACGACGAGTTGGTGCTGGTCGATTGCGATGCCCGGACCAACCAGATTGGCTTGATCAATCAAGCAGTCGCCGCATGCTGTTCGCCTGTCATCCAAGTCATTCTTCCAGGCACCACGGTGGAAAACGGTTGGATGGAATCGGCAGTGGCCACTTTTCAAGAACCCTCCATTGCAGCCGTATCGCCCGTAACCGTTTGCGAGAATGCTTCGTACTTTGGAATTGATGCAAACTATTTACCACGTCGGGCGATTGTTGCCGAGGACCATCGACAGCATGACTGTGTGCCGATGATTAATGGTGGATTTTTTCGACGCCGAACTTTGCTGGCGCTAAATGGCTTTCTCGACATTGGTTCGCGGGAAGCGGCGGAAGTCGAATTGGGATTGGCGATTCAAATGCTTGGTTACGACGCGGATTTGGTCCACGGCAGTGTCATTTCGACATCGAAATCAAACTTTGCAAGTCAAACAGGCGCTTACGCTTTCGGTCAGTTGACCGGCCAACTGGCTTTAGCGTATTCGCTGATTGAAGGCAGCCATATCGTTATCGAATCACTCATGACGCGACTCGGCCGGTTAGCTACCGGTTTGATGAATCCGACGGCGGTGGCTGATCGGCTCGGATGGGTTTTTGGGATTCGCGATCGATCGTTGGTAACGCCTATCGCGAATCGCATTTCACAAGCGGAGCAACATTTGAACCGTGAGGAATCACGATTTGAAGTACCAGCGAATGAGTCGCAACGATTCCGGAAAGCGGCTTAGCGAGCGTTTCGCGCGTCGCAAATTTCTATTTGCTAGTCGTATCTGCTTGCTGATCGCAATGGTCGCGCATGAACACGTTGGTATGCAAAGCAAGCGTATTTACCCGGCATCATCGAATCGAACGCATGACCGATTGATAAGCCCACAAAACAATCGTTCCCGTCCCGCACAACAGTGCAAACGTATAAATGCTGACGATGACCGTCCAGAGAGTTTTTTCTTCTTTGGAGAAAGACGGGCTTTTCCACAGCAACGGTAACCCCAAAGCCCCGGTAACGCAAAATAGAATTGCGAGAACAGCGGGACGCGACGCTGCAATGGTCTTTAGCGCCGATTGCGATGGGGGACGATTGGGTTCGATTACGGGTGGATTCGTGTTCATGAGCGCGAGCCCTTCAACGGTCGGTTGCTAGTCTGTCGATCGCCGCCAAGATTGCGGGCATACCCGAAATTGGGGGTTGGCAAGCCTGACCCGAGCAAATGTACAGTGTCGTTTGTACCGTGTCTACCAATTCGTGGTTTGCAAAACACGATTCAATCAAAGTATGGCGAGCAGATGCTTGTCCGTTGTAACGTTCCATCCATGTCATTCGCGGTACATAACAACGGCTGCTTTGGGAACGCATCGACTCATTCTCGATTGCCTCCCCTCCGAGGATCAAACACTGGTAGACGGGACCCAGCAACCAATCGAATGCGATTAATGATTGGCCGGCTGCTAATGTTGAGCGTTTGATTACCGCAGCGCTGGATTGAATCGTGCGACGCGACTGATTCAGCAATTCGTCGTTTTGAATGAGGTAACCCAGCCTAGCTAGAGCCGTTGCAGCCATGCCGTTGCCGCTAGGCACACTATTATCCAATTGGTCTTTGGCTCGCGTGATTAATACTTCGGCATCATCGGCCGTGTAGTAGAATCCTCCGTTTGGATCAGCAAAGTGGTCGCGCATCGTTTGGCATAGTTCCGTTGCAGCGTCGAGCCACCGCACATTTTGGTCAGCTTGAAAAAGGCTGACAAGTGCGTTTATCAAATAGGCGTAGTCATCTAGAAATCCATCGGTCTCCGCAACACCTTGCCGCCAAACGTGCCACAATCTGCCATCGGGACGACGCAATTGTTCCAGCACGAATGCCGCACAGCGTTGCGCGCCCGCTAGGTAGCGCGGTTCGTTAAAGCATAAACCTGCCCTTGCCATCGCATCAATAGCGAGCGCGTTCCATGACACGAGGACTTTATCGTCCAGCCCCGGCCAGATTCGCTTGTTCCGTTCGGCAAGCAACAGTGCCCGGAACTTATCGAGGTCACGTCGCAGTTCTTGCACGGACTGATTGCGCTTCTTAGCAAAGGGTTCCAGTCCTGCTGGGAGGTGAAGAATGTTTTTACCTTCGAAGTTACCACCCAAGCTCACGCCATAAACGTCGCAGAAAAACTCGCCTTGCTCTACGCCTAGGAGATCAAAAATTTCGCTGCGATCCCAAACGTAGAATTTGCCTTCTTCGCCCTCGCTGTCGGCATCTTGGCTGCTGTAAAAGCCGCCTTGAGCGTGTGTCATGTCGCGCAAAATGTAGTCTAGGGTTTCGCAGACGACGAACTTATACGATTCGTTGCCGGTCATGCGGTACGCATCTAAATACGCTCCCGCCAATAGTCCATTGTCGTACAACATCTTTTCGAAGTGAGGAACCAACCACTGCTGGTCGACGCTGTAGCGAGCAAATCCACCGCCAAGATGATCATAAATCCCCCCCGCAGCCATGGAATCCAGCGTGTGCGTTATTGCCAAGCGGCGCGTGGGGTTTGTTCCGCGTGACTCCAAATGCATGAGCAGAGTCAAGTCCATGGCATGTGGGAATTTGGGTGCGTCTCCAAAACCGCCAAATCGACGATCGAATGCGCTGCACAGAGAATCGCTGGCACGATCTAGGTCCGTTTGATCAAGGTCGGCGGAATGCGAGGGAGTGGTAGCAAGGGATTCTGCGATGTGACCGACCATCTCCTGACCTTGTTTTTCGATATCCTCGCGTCGATTCCGCCATGCATCTGCAACAGCCATCAAGACTTGATTGAAACCCGGCCGTCCCCATCGCGCTTCCGGAGGCCAGTAAGTACCGCCGTAGAACGGTTTCGTATCCGGCGTGAGGAATACGCTCATCGGCCAACCACCACTGCCCGTCAACATCTGGACGGCTTGCATATATATTTGATCGAGATCCGGCCGCTGCTCGCGGTCGACTTTGATGGGAACAAAGTTGTCATTGAGAATCGCGCCGATGCGATCGTCTTCAAAGCTTTCGTGTTCCATCACGTGGCACCAATGACAGGCTGCGTAGCCGATCGACAAGAAAATGGGTTTGTCCTCCCGTTTGGCTTTTTCTAGTGCCTCCGGTCCCCAAGGATACCAATCGACTGCGTTGTACTGATGTTGCAAGAGGTAGGGACTGGTTGATTTGCCGAGTCGGTTCGGTGTGGTGCGGGATGACGTCAAGACTTACTTCCTTCTTGTGAACTTGCGATTGTACTTTCGGTGACGACGGTAGGCATTTTGATCTTGCCGAGAGTCGATTCTAGCAACCACCAACGCGGTTTGGCACGAGCGCGTCTCAGACCGAATTGCGTCATGGCCACATTGCTTACTTTGTGGGCGATTTCCGTCGGCGAGTCGCTAACGATAAAGCGGTCCACATCGG
Organism: Pirellulaceae bacterium; assembly: GCA_031373875.1. Classification (GTDB taxonomy): domain Bacteria; phylum Planctomycetota; class Planctomycetia; order Pirellulales; family Pirellulaceae; genus JANMGV01. Next base: position 8,340 of record JANMNK010000019.1, read on the forward strand.
CCATATCGATTGTTCCTTGACGAACCATCGTATTGCGAAGGTAATCCAAGAGCGGTTTCCAATATTCTGACCCTGCCAAGACGATTGGAAAATTTTCCACTTTGCCTGTTTGCACCAGGGTGCAGATTTCAAAAAGCTCGTCCATGGTACCGAAGCCACCCGGCAAAGCGACGAAGGCATAGGAGTATTTTGCCAACATGACTTTCCGAACAAAGAAATAGCGGAACTCCACAAACGTATCCAAGTAAGGATTCGGCGTTTGTTCCATCGGCAAAATGATATTGCAGCCAACGCTCCGACCATTGACATCTTTGGCACCGCGATTCGCGGCTTCCATGATTCCAGGGCCTCCACCTGTCATCACGGTGAAACCCACCTTGGCCAGTTCAGCACCAATCTGTCGCGACAACTGATAGTAAGGATGATTGGAGTTAAAACGAGCGGAACCGAAAACGGTGACGCATGGACCGACAAAGTGAAGACGACGAAAGCCGCGGATCAAATCTGCAAAAATTCGGAACGCACGTTTCAGTTCTTCAAATCTGGATTGCGGGCCTTCGAGCATCGTATGTTCATCTTGGGCAGCTTCGATGTTGCTCACCTTTTTGACGTCCATAGATTTTGACTTGTCGTGCAGGGTCGCGTCCGAATGATTCATTAGATTTCCCATCTCACCTGTAACTGGTAATAACAGTTGTTACTTTGACAATAATCCGAGTCGATCTAACCTCGCGCGGTATAACTCCAAATCGTCATTGAGAAAACAGCAAAAAGTAACATTCCAAGGCAGGCTATGCTCTCGCAACCACGATTGAGTGGCAGCGATCGCGATCCAGCAAGCTTGCTCTTGGGGAAATCCGTAAATTCCAGTTGAGATACAGGGAAATGCAACATGCTCAATTTGATTTTCCTGTGCCAATCGTAGTGATGAATTGTAACAAGATTCGAGTAGTTCGGGCTCACCCTGTTTCCCATCTCGATAAACGGGCCCGGCAGTATGAATGACATACCGTGCCTGCAAGCGAAAGCCGCGTGTGATGCGGGCTTGACCTGTGGGACAAGGCGCTACAGTCCGACACGCCACGAGTAACTCAGGACCTGCTGCACGATGAATCGCGCCGTCCACGCCACCACCGCCAACAAGCCCTTGATTGGCTGCATTGACGATCGCGTCGACAGGCATTTGAGTAATATCGACTTGTACTACGTGTATCCGGCCCAATAATTCGTCAGTCGCGTTCATAGCGTTTCCCATACTTCTGATATATTCTCATAAGGAATCAGTCCGATCGGCATCGACCAAGGGCTTGAACCTGCAAGTTTTTTTGCGCAAACTGCGAGAGCGACGTTGGGAACTGGTGGCGGTGATTTAGGTTTAGATCAATTCGGATTTTGCAGCAACATGAAATCGAGCGAAAACTCAACGACATCCCTCGCGTTGCTGCGAGCCCAACGCCGGCTATGGTCTCGTGACCAAATCGAACAACACCAATTGCAGTGTCTCAATTCGTTGCTGGCAACTGTTTTGCCGGACAATACATTTTATCGTAACGCGTTAGGCGAAACCGCCCCAACGATTCGCTCATTGGCTGAGTGGCGTGAGTATCCAACCGTAAGCAAAGCCGACTTGGTAGATCCCGACGATCCCATGGGATTGGCTCGCAATCACACCTGGCCGTTAGACCGCTATCAGAGACTGCACCGAACTAGTGGTACCTCGGGCAGGCCGCTGGTTATGCTGGACACGCACAGTGACTGGCAGAGTTGGATCGAGACTTGGCAATACGTTTTAGACGCCGCCGAGGTTACATCGACCGATCGCGTCTTTATGGCTTTTTCATTTGGACCATTTATTGGATTCTGGACAGCCCAGGACGCGTGCTTGGCTCGCAATGCCATGGTGGTACCTGGCGGCGGATTGTCCACGTTGGCGAGGCTGGATTTCTTGATTTCCACGCAGAGCACGGTGGTTTGCTGCACGCCCTCCTATGCCTTGCATATGGCCGAGGCTGCCAAACAGCATGGTCTTGATTTGGTGAATTCGTCAGTTCGCCGATTGATCGTGGCCGGCGAAGCGGGAGGCAGCGTCCCCGAGATCCGGAATGCGATCGAACGAGCATGGGGAGCTCAATTAACGGATCATGCGGGAGCGACCGAAGTTGGCCCTTGGGGTTTCGGAACTACGGATGGACAAGGCATGCATGTGATCGAAACGGATTTCATTGCGGAGTTCCTCCCACCGACCAGCCCCGAACATGCTGCGTACGCGAGCGAACATGGCTTAGCCGAATTGGTCCTCACGTCGTTATATCGGCAGGGAGCGCCAGTCCTAAGATATCGCACGGGGGATTTGGTCCGTCCCAATTTTGATCACCACGACGATTGCCGTTTTGTAAGACTAGATGGCGGTGTGGTGGGACGAGCAGATGATATGGTCGTCGTACGTGGTGTGAATATTTTTCCCAATGCAATCGATGCTTTGTTGCGATCGATTCCCGAAGTGATCGAGTTTCGAACGACGATCGTCAAGCAAAATAACCTTGACAATGTCCTTGTCGAAGTAGAAGACTCCCTGCATCAACCGCAACGCGTTGCCACGCTGTTGCAGAATCGCCTTGGTTTGCGCATTGACGTGGTCGACGTTCCAATTGGTACGCTGCCAAGATTTGAAGGCAAAGGACGCCGATTCGAAGACCAAAGAAAAAAACGCTGAGGGTTACTATTCCAGTTACCCTCAACGTTTGGACTTTTCGGTCGGTCTAGATCGTTCTCTGAACGATGCTTGGCTGATTACTGCCCTGGGAGATTAAAGCCCGGAGGAGCATTGAAACCAGGATTTGGCGTCGCGGAGGCAGCCGACTTGGGTTGAATCAATTCGGCCAATGTAATGTGAAGCTTTTTGTATTCGGCTTCGCTGATCACATAGTACCACTCGGCAAACCGTGCGTTCAGTTCATCAACTTTCTTTTTAGCTGCATCGAGGCGTTCATTGCGGCTGTCGATCACTCGCTGATTTTCTTTCGTGATCTTCTCGCGAGTCGCTTCCAATCGTTCCTTGAGTTCTGCTTCGGTCTCTACTGCAGGTGGAGTATTTGCCGGTGGTTGAGCTGCGCCCTCCGCCGCAGGCGGTTGATTTGCTGCCGTTTCGGACGTGGCGGGTTGATCGGCTGGGGGCTGGAAACTGACAAGCACGGTTCCGTTGCGTGTCATGCGCGCCTGACCATTGCCACCATCATCTTTGGGTTGATCCGGATTCGCTGGTGCAGCGGGATCGGCTGTCGCAGGCGTTTCGGTCGCCGCTGGTGTGCCATCGGATGCGGGCGCAGCGGTTGGAGCTTGCTCGGACCCCGGAGTTTCTACGGGTGGGTTTGGTTGATCGGCAGCAGGTACCGCTGGATCCTGACCGCTTGGAGTATCACTTGGCGGTGTTGATTCCACTGGAGCAACGGACGCTGAGGCAGCGTCCATTCGCTTCAAGTCATCGATCGTCTCGGGGAGCGACTTGAGTACCGGTGGTGGATATCGAGATTCATCAAGTTGCGTGGAAACCAACAGGTATCGATCCAAGGCCAAGTCGTCGACGACTTCTCCCTCGGGTTTGGTTTCTGCGGTGCCACCGGATGACGTATCTTTGTTTCCAAAGCGAAGCAAATACTGGACGCCATCGGTCAAGGTGACAATCAGTTCGCCGCTAGAAGCAAAAATTTCTGTTGAGTCGTCTGTTGTCGACTTTTGTGGAACAAACCCTCGATTGAACAATGAGATAATCGACTCGTTGTCTGCCAACAGACTCTTGTCTGCCTTTAAGTTTGCAGCCAGTCCATTCGGTTTGCGTTTGACATTCGCTATGCGGAGCGAGTCCAAAGCGTTCTTGGTTTCGTTTAGCTTGGTGGTATTCAGTTGTTCGGTATCGCCCACGACGCGATCGGCAGGCTTATTGTCTTGATAGACTTTGATCGACTGCGGTATCCATTTTCCATCCGCTACTGTGTATTTAAGATCGGCATCGAAAGCATGGATCAATTGAGCGCTGAGTGATCCTCCTTCGACGGACTGGAGAACTGTGTAATCGCGGATGCTGACCGTATCGATGTCGGTACTGCTAAGTTTAAGTAAGTCGGCTTCGATCCAGTTTTTGAAATCCGTGGACAGAACTGTCGTGTCGATTTCTGCTACATAAATGACGTCCTCATTCGGCTTACGAACAAAGCGAAGATTCGGCTTCTCTTTGACCGTTTTTCCAATGATGAGATTGACCAGGTTTTCGCCGTTTGCATCCTGGAGACGCACCAACATCCCTACACCTTCTGTTCCAATTTCCAAGGTTTCTGGATTTGGTTCGACAACACCGTAAAGTTTTTGGTCCTCGCGGTTTTGAGACTGAACGCCGATTGCAGTGACTCCTAGAAACAAGTTTGCTGCATCGCTCATTTGTTTTGATGCGTCTGCAGGATAACCGTCATGCGATGGTATGGACCAAGCGCCGCCGTTCTTGTCGCGAGCAACTTCGAATGTCTTGAATTTGGCCAAACCGTCGTCATATTTGACAATCTTCAACGCGGATGCCGAAGGTGGATCATATTTCTCGAAAAGTTCCTTGCCGACTAATTGGTCAGGTCCTTTGGTATCCGAATAACTAACTCGGGGCCCTGTCACCCACCAACCCAGCGCGGAGGCGAGTGCGACGGCCGCAAAAATACCGGTTTTCATATTCTCGTTCAAAGTAATCACTCCGTATCGACTGTTCGACAGGTTTATTTTGGAAGTTCAATGAGATGGATAGTTGATTAACGCAATCGGGACTTGGAAATGCCCTCTCGTTCACGCAATCGTCGCGAGACGAACACGATAATGCCAACCAACAGCGGTGGTATGGGCGGAATAAAAACCGCCATGGCTTTGCACCAGTTTTGGGTTTTTCGGATTTGCAAGTCGACTTCACGTTGCACCGCAACGACGTTCTTGTCGCGATCCCGTTGCAGTTGTTTCAATTTAACTTCCAATCGCGTAACCAACTCTTTTCGTTTGAGTTCCAATTGTTGGAGCGCGTCGATTAGGTCTTTTTGCTTCGAAGGATCCGTAGCGCCTTCGCGCTGGAGTTTTTGAACACGCTCTTCAAACTGTTGCATGTTCTTGGTGTTTTCTGCTTCGGCTTCTTGCTTGGCTTTGTCAAATTTATCACGAAACTCTTCGCGTTTTGATCGTTCTACCATACGCGCTTGATCGGCCCACGCCTTGACTAATCGCAACGTGCTGTGCTGAGGTTCATGTCTTCGAATCGCGGGATAAGAACTTTCGCCAGCCAGAACATCGACGACGTTGAGTGCGAACGTGACGTTTTGCAGACGGAAATTGATCTCTTCGAACTGTTCTGGGCGGTTTCGTATATCGACGAACACTTGATTCATGCAGTCGGCATCGGCCACGTACACGGCGTGGATAGGACGTTTGTTTTCGGCGCCGACTTCGACTGTCGACGCGTCTTTCGTTTCGCCGTCTTTGATCTCATCCTTTTTCGCTGAGTCGGCATTTGCTTCATCTGTGGCTTTTGGCGTGGAATCGGCCTTGCCCTTTACTTCCACCGCGACAACTTGCCGACCGGTCGCAACACCTTGCAGGAGTCGCAATTGATTGGGGTCAGCGCCACCTTGCTGAACCCATCCGTTCAGTCGATCAAACGAGATAGTTCCCGCCTCAGCCCCGGTTGAAAGCAATTCCGTCATATCCATGCTCGTTCCAGGTGCACGACGAATGACACCCGAATAAAGCAGCATCACCTCTCGGAGGCCCTGCGTCATTTCGCTATCTTCGCTGAGCGCATCCTCCGCGCCAGGAGCCTCTTCGCGGCAGAATATCCATTCATCCGTTGCTTGCGATAAATCTTCGAGCACAGGATAAGGATTGTAGCTATGCCAGCAGATGTCTGGGTTCAGACCACCGGTCATAGACGGAGTACCGGGAATCTCAAGTCCCAATGTTTTCCAAAGCGGCATGATGTCGCCTTTAGGCTGTGGTCCACCACCGCCGCCAAACATCCCGCCAGCAGCTTGTTTTGGTTCGCCAGTTCCGGGAAAACCAAAAGTGAACGGCATGGGATCTTCGAAGATCGCGGTTGGAATTCCGGCTTTTACGGCATTAACGAAATTGACCATTTGCTCGGGAGCAAGCGTTGAAGGCTGGACCGCCAACAAGACATCCATCCCATCCGGATTAATTGCCGACCCGGCATCGACATCGATGATTTCGTATTGTTTAGATAGTTCCGTGATGATGGCTTGACGCGGAATTTGTTGGAAGTTGGTTTGTGAGAAACCGCCTGTCAACTGAGCATCGGTTCGCAATACACCCAATTTCTTTCTCTTGGGTTGGGAAACGGTATTGAGCGATCGAATCAGCTCGTATTCAACGGGTGTTCCGCTGTCGAAGAACGGCACGATAACTTTTTCCAGACCGCTCTTAAACGCAGCACCGAGAATTAGTTTTTGATCCGCCATGGTTCCGCGTTCGCGTACTCGGACAGATTGAGCGCTGATCCCGTATTGTTGTTCTGCACGAGAAGCTTCTTCGCTGAAGGTTTCGAGATTGTCAAAC
>JANMNK010000060.1:0-1640 GCA_031373875.1 Pirellulaceae bacterium
GGATGGTCTAGCCGAACTTCAAAAATAGGATTTCATTTGAAAGGATTTTTGGCCTCTTGGCGAACAAAAGTGGCATTTTATTTCGATTGCGTGCCAGAGTTGTTTTGGCTGACTTGAGCTGGTTTGCTGTCGGTGGTTTCCGTTTTGGGCGCTGAGTTTTCGGCTTTTGCGATGGCTTGGAACTCGAAAGCGCCGGCGATTTGGCTGTCGGCGGCACCGAAGATTTCGGCGTTGGCGGCATCCATGCTGAAAACGAGCGAAACGTGACGACCTTCGTCATTGGACAAATGGACGTTGATCCATTGGACAGGAACTTGTTCTACTTCGCCCGAACTGGCGATGCGAACCATCCGCAGACCGCTTTCAGTAAGGCTCTCGCTGCTTTCCAAGAACTGGCCGAATGACTCTCCCAAAGCTTGACGAATGTCTGCTTGGTAGCCTTCGAGCGTCAGTTGTTTTCCTGGTTCGGTGTCGATCAAGTTCGTGATGTTGCACTGCGCAACGATCTTGTTCTGCTTGATCAAACGCAAGACGGTCTCGAGTTGATTTTCGGACATAATGCTCCAGTAGCGTTCCGCCAAAAAGCGAAAGCCACTGTCCGAAGACTGAAATTCCGACATTTGAAGGGAATCGAGGTCGGTCACTTTGGATTCGATTTCATCCAAAGTTTCCCCGGCTGTTAGCTTTTCAAGGGGAGCGCGCAGGATACGAACTCGCGCCGTGATTTTGAATCCGGGTTCGGCGTTACCGATTTCTCGCGTTTCATCGATCACAACGGCTAACCAAGAAACCATGACGGCCGTTCGATCGACTTGAGCTTTGCCGCTCAATGAAATTTGAGTGGGTACACCGCGGGCAGCACCGGCAACTTGCCCGTTAATCTCCAATTGAGCTTTTTTCTCGTCGGCTTCAGCCAAACGAACAGTGACTTTGCTCTCTTGCACCGAATCCAATTGGAACAAGGCTTTGATTGTGTCTTCTGCTAAGTCCCAGGATTGGCCGATCTTGACAGGAGCACCTGGCAACAAGCGATCGATGTACATCGTGGCGATGACGCCTTGGACCAAGTCACGTTCGTTGTTCGTGAGCGGCGACTCGAGGCAATTGGTTCGCGGGACTCCGTCGACAATGGTAGAGTAGACAGCGCGGCATTCGTTGCGAAGCGCAGTCGCCGCGTTTTGCTTGGCAATTAAGCTTTCGGCGGAGGCTTCATTAAAATGTCGGACAGACGAACTTCGTTTATCCCGGTCTGCAGTCAGCCGAAACTGCTCTTCGAAATCCAAAGTAGAGCGCGATTCGACGGTTATATTCTTCGTTTGCTTAGTCGACGATTTAGCTGAGTTGCTCAAACGCACTTCGCCGCTCAATTCTACGACACTCCGAACGCGAACTGATTGTGTCGATTTCGACTTATCAGGATTCGATGCCGAAACATCGGATGCCAATATTGCAGTCGGCATCAGCAGGGCTCCGGTCGCTCCAATGATCGAAGCTCGCAGAACGGCGCGACGATTGATGACGGAATTTGTTTGTGCGGAAATGCGTGAGAAGTCGGCTGCCATGTCGTCGGGACCTCGAAGGGAAATAGGTCAGGAAACGCTTGTTCCTGCTATTTCGGAAAGTTAACTTCCTAAAATCGA
>JANMNK010000069.1:0-8700 GCA_031373875.1 Pirellulaceae bacterium
CCATTTCTTCGTCGGCTCATGCCATATTATTTTGGGGTCTCGCCCCTGATGTTTGACCACGGGATTCTGTTCGTACATCGTCCACGTGACACCTTGGTCGTTGCTGAAAGCAACCGATTCTCCTGCTCCCGTGTCCGTCAAGAAGGCGACAAGCGGCGGATTTGCACCCGACTGAAATCCCGATGTGTTTTGTCGATCGATCACAGCGCTTCCGGAAAAACACATCCCGGTAGTTTCGATCCAAGGTCGAAATACATCGTCGTTCTCTTGCCAGTGAAACAGGTCCTTACTCGTAGCGTGGCCCCAATGCATGTTGCCCCAGTTCCAGCCGAATGGGTTGTGTTGGTAGAACAAATGCCAAGTTCCGTTTTGATAGACCAAACCATTTGGATCGTTCAGCCATCCAACCCGCGAAGTGAAATGAAACTGCGGACGGAATTTTTCTTGATAGAGAGTATCTGCCGAAGGCAATTCGTCGGATTGCGTGATGCCCGCCAATATCTTGGGCCCGTCCAGTTGCTGGCCTGCGTCGAGTGTCAGTTTCTTAGCTGACCATTCCCCTGCGTCGATGAATGCCCAGAAATCGGGATTGGCATCGGCCAAACCAATATCAAGCTGTCGAACTTTTCGATCACCAATTGATACAGTCAGTGTGATAATCGGATTTCCTGTCTTCACAGGCAAATGGAGATATCGTTTGTTTACAACGATCTCTCGAAGAGCCGGTTTTGGCAAAAAGTGTCTGTCGCTTTGGACGATTTGATCGACATTGATATGCCCCCAACCGCCACGACGGTTATCGACAATCTCGACCACTGCCTTCTTGCCTTTTAGTTCCGCGACATCCCACGAGGACCACTGCAATCGCTCCGATCCTCCGGCAACATCGTTCGGACCTGTTGCGGATCGCACGACGGCACCATCCACCAATAAACGGACTCCCATTTGGTCGGCGTGTTTCCCACCCCCAATCAGGAAGTTGATAAAGGGTCGTTGTATCTGAAATGGAGGCGATACCAGCTTGCCAACGGAATCGTCACCTCCAATAAAGGAATTCACGAGCCCTTTTCCCAAATAGCCTTCCACCGCCATCTGATTTGGCAAAGTACCCTGTGCAGGCTTGGTCCCAAATGCGTTACCCTCGACGATCCATTCGCCGTAATTGTCTGCTTCGAAATCGGCAATAACAATATCATCCTGGCTCGACGCGACTCCAGCGCCTACGACCGACAGAAAAGCGATTAGAATAAGCATCTTCGGTCTCACCTGATTTAGCAGACAATGCCTATCAACCCCTTTGAATACGAAAGCGATAATGATGCGACTCCTTTTGAACACAATTGTACTGGTCTTCTTGTCGATTTCCGTTCCGTTGCACTCAGCATCGGCGGACGAAAACACGACAAGCATTGTCGCCAAGATCGACGGGACGGAACCAAGCTGGCGGTTGTTAGGCAAAGATGACTTTACTGCCGTCAATTGCAACGAAGATACTTGGACGTGGGATTCTGGATTAGTCCATTGTACTGGAAATCCTGTTGGCGTGATTCGCTCGATTAAACCGTACAAGAATTTTGAAATGCTCGCCGAGTGGCGACACTTATCCAGTGGCGGCAATTCGGGAATTTTTGTTTGGGCTCCGATGAAGGTTTTGGAAGGCCTCAAGAAGGGATCTTTGCCCGGCGCAGGAATCGAAGTCCAAGTGCTGGATCACGGATACACCGAACAATACGAAAAATCGGCGGGCAAAAAAGCGGATTGGTTCACAACAAATGGCGACGTCTTTCCCGTCGGCGGTTCGAAGATGACTCCGTTCCCCCCTGTCGCTCCGGATGGGCAACGAAGCTTTCCTCGCGCCAATCATTCCAAAGGAACGCCCGAATGGAATCACTACTACATTCGTTGCGTCAACGGACAAGTCCGATTGTGGGTAAACGGCGTTGAAGTTTCAGGTGGCAGTGACTGCCAACCGGCCGAGGGATTTCTTTGTCTGGAATCCGAAGGTGCACCAGTCGATTTTCGGAATCTCAAGATACGAGAATTGCCATAGCGGCTTGCTTAACTGATTTGCCCTAGGCATTCACTTGACGCGGCGTTCTTGCTTCGGCTATGGCGTTCAACTTCGACCAAAAACGCTTTGACCAGTTCATCAGCAAAGCGTGGATCATTGATATGCAATGCATGTCGTTGTACTTGGCGGATTCCGTCTTGATGCAAATGGAGTTCAATCGCATCGAATAGCATTTTATCAGCAACCGGATCAAAGAAAGGCTGCCCCTCCGCGTCCAACGCCGAAACACCTTTCTCGGGAATCAGGACAGCAACCGGACTTGTTGCGCGATTGAGTTTATTGGCAATCCACTCCGCGAAAGCGTTATTCTCGTCCAGCGTGGTTCGCATGAGGGTGACTTGAGAATTGTGAACATGTAATTTTCGATTCTTGAATTTCTCAGGGACCGTATCGATTGCACCGAAGTTCACCATGTCGAGCGCGCCCAAACTGACCACGTACGGAATGTGACTTCGTAGAATTCGATCGAATCGTTCTTTGCCTGCAGGAAGTATCCCGCCAACGACCTCGTCGGCGACCTCCGTCGTTGTAATATCCAAGACAGCCTGAATCATCCCCGATTCCACGAGCTTTTCCATGGCTCGCCCACCTGCACCGGTGGCGTGAAAGACCAAACAATCCCAGCCGCAAGTCTCAAGCTGTTTACGAACCGCAGTGACACACGGGGTTGTCACGCCAAACATCGTCATGGCAACAACCGGTTTTGCATCGCTGACTTGAATCGAATGGGAAACCATTCCCGCCATGGCGTGAGCGGCATTTGCCAGAACAATTATCGAGACGCGATTTAATCCCGCTACGTCGACCACCGAATACATCATGGTAATATCGCTGCAGTCGACGTACGGTGCTGTGTTTCCGCTGGCCATTGTCGACACCAACAACTTAGGCAATCCGATCGGCAATGCCCTCATCGCGGTCGAAATCAGCGCCGTACCACCGCTACCGCCCAATCCCAGCACACCGCATACATCTCCGCGTTCGTATTCGCTCAGGAGGAAATCGCGTAGAACACCGCTCATGACCGTAATCGCTTGGCCACGATCTCCTCCGAGAGGACAAACTTGGCCGGAAGCGTTCAAGACTTGATCACGTGTAACATTCGGCTGAACGATGGGACCACCGAGCGTGCTAACGTCAATCAGCTTCACCGCCACGCCCAATCGCCGCATGCAGTGTGCGACATAGGCTAGCTCGTCGCCTTTGGTATCCATGGTCGCAATCGCGTACACCGCTGCCGTCATCAATGCTCCCTTCATAGCAATCGGTGAGCAAACTAATACCCAGCAAGGACGATAGAGGCTCTCAGTAAGCCACCGTCGTCAAATGCTTTTTGCAATTGCGAACAATCTGCCTACTATCGTTACGCGAACAAACCGGTAACCGCTTGTGCTTTTACAAGTTCGCGAGGCTGGTTCAAATGGTTGTACACGATCGTTTCTGGATCGATACCGAAAGCGTGATAGATCGTCGCCAGTAATTGCGCCGGATGAACGGGATCGGAAACAGGTGCGCTTGCCGTTTTGTCCGATTGTCCGTGAACATATCCGCGACGAATACCAGCGCCGGCAATCACCGAGGTATAGCAATACGGCCAGTGATCGCGACCGTCATCCTGGTTGCTGTTGCCGCTCGTACTCACTCCGCGCTGAGGCGAACGACCGAACTCACCGACCGCAACGACGAGTGTATCGTCAAGCATTCCGCGTTGATCGAGGTCATCGATAAGCGCCGATAACCCGGTATCGAGCATCGGGCCCGACTGGGTTTTCATTCGCTTGGACAAATCGGAATGATGGTCCCAAGAATGATTGTCGCTGTTGGCAACTTTAGGCCAAATCACTTCCACGACGCGTGTCCCCGCTTCAACCAAACGGCGAGCCAAAAGACAACTTTGACCAAAAGTGTTGCGGCCGTAAGTGTCACGCATCGCTTCGCTTTCTGCGCCAAGATTGAACGCTTCACGAGCTTTTCCTGAAACAATCAGCGACAACGCTTGGTCGAACGATTGATCCAACTGAAAACTTTCGACTGCAGCGTTGATTTCGGGCATTTGCTTGTTGATCAAAGTACGAAGATCCGCGCGACGTTGTAATCGAATGGAGAACACTTCGGGTCGAAGCTGAAGATCGGTAACTTTGATACGATCCATCTTGCTCATATCTAAATCGTCTCCATCTGGAAACAGCATGTATGGATCGAAGGCCTTGCCGAGAAAGCCTGCCGTACCGCCTTTGCCGACGACGTTTGATTCTTGCAACGGTCGCGGCAACATGACGAACGGCAACATCGGCTGATCGGTCGGCCGCAGTCGAATGATGTTGGAGCCGAAATTTGGAAAGTCCTTGGGACTTGGCGGTTCCAATTGGCCCGAAGCACTCACCTTGTCAGTCGTGTAACCGGTCATCATCTGGTAGATGGCAGCCGTATGATTGAACAATCCATTGGGCGTGTAACTCATCGAGCGGATCATGGTGAACTTGTCGTTGATCTGGCTCAAACGAGGCAAGTTTTCCGTAAACTTGATGCCTGGCAATTTGGTGCTGATGGGTTTAAAAACGCTGCGAACATTATCAGGCACATCTTCCTTGGGATCCCAAAGATCGAGGTGACTGGGGCCGCCTTGCAAATAAACCAGAATGATACTTTTCGCTTTGCCCCAACCGGGAGCACCAACGGCATCCGACGCCGACAGCGACTTGAGCTTGAGCATCGTCCCGAGCGACATTCCAAGCATCCCCGCACCACCCACACGCAACACGTCGCGGCGCGTAGCACGCAAATTGGAATCGCACAAATCTTTACCGGATGCGCCTTGGAAACAAAACATGATTAAGCGACTCCATTAGGTTTCAAAGATGTTCTCAAAACGGACAACATTTATGATCGGATGATCAAACCAAAACAATCTTTCGAAAATTCGGGCTCGGCGATTCTTGGTGAAGTTGTAAATTCGACCAAGGTTTTTCTAGTAGTTGAACAAAAATGCAGGACTGTTAATCAAGGCCCACGTTAAATCCTCTGCGGACGTCATTCGGCTGTGGCCCAATTGCTCTTGGCTTTGCACTAAATCCAATCGCAATTGAAGAAGCCTGGAATCGTCCGTTGTTGGAATACCGAGCCGTTCGATTCGTTTCTGAATGGCGACGACTTGTTCGTCCTCAGGAACCGCTTGCTGGGCGACGCCAATGGCCGCTTCGAGCGATTGAAGCTCTTTGTCGGCTTTCTTGAAATAAGCTAAACCGGCATCGTAAATATCCTTGGAGCGGGCTTCGTTCGCTGTTCGGGCGATGTATGCCAAATTTTCGCTGAGGCCAAGGGGGATATCGCCCGTCTGAGTCGTAACACCTAAACGGAAACGAGCTAGTCTGTGATCTTGCGCATCATGGACTTGGTGAATTCGAAATTCCAATATCCACCCTGGCTCCAATTTGAGCGGTTGATCTAGGGTAAAGACCGCCCAGTGCTCGGAGCCTCCGGCTGGATGGATGGCCCAACCGCCTTGGTCTTGAATGTTGCCATCAATCGCTGCTGCGGCGGAAAAACCAGCTTGATCAAAATCGGTCTGGCCAGTCTTTATCTTGACCTTTTTCCGTTGATCAGGAGCTCCAGCAGGACCCGCAAACAATTCAAACTCGGTGACGACAAAATTGCCGTTGCCTGGCAAGCCAGGTCCGCCGCCGGGAACATCCGTTGCGGCGAGTGCTTCGAGTCGTACAGCCGTGATGTCCTGTAGCTTCGTAGGTACCGTAATCGAATACATCGTTTTATCTTTACTCCCGTCAACGCGAATCGAGCGGTCCGGCAGCGCTGTCAATTTCGCGCCGTTGGTCGATTTCATTTCAACGGGACTCAGAGGATACCAATCAGGCGAGTTGAGACGTTGTGCTAGAAACTCCTCGAATTTTTGAGTTTGCGCATCTAGGTGAGCATTGCGCTTTGTTTCGGCATCAGCAATGCGCTGCATTCGTTGCGCTTCGAGCATTTCGCGTTCTGGCCGAATCGCTTCGCTGCGACTCGCTAATTCCGCTTGAGCTTCTTGCAATAGTCTGTTTCGTTCACCCTCGCGCTTAGGCTTTTCCTCGGACCACCAAGTTTCGCGTTCAGCGAGCGTCTGCGCTAGCAAGTCATGATCGGCCTGCAATCGCTTGAATGCGTCTAACGCAATGTTCAACTCTTCTTCCGAAGCGTTGCGATTCAAGATTCGCAAATACAACTCATTGACCAATTGCCGGTCATCACCGATGGTTGCAATCAACTTGTGCAATTCATTACTGCCATCAGAAATAGCTTGACCAATCGTCGGACCACTCACGAGTGCCATGATCGACCCAAGGCGAAGGTCGCTGGATCGTTCGCATTCACAAGCACTTTCACGAGCTGGCCGTCCAAAGTTATTCAAGAATCCATCAGGCAATCCTGCTTCGGCATCGGCAAGCGCTGCGGCGCGAGTTCCTTCGGCAACACCGGGAATACGTGTTGGAGTTCCTGTGACTCGATGCACGGCATCAAAAATCACTTCGGCTGGCAAACGTCGCGCTTTAGCATGCGAATAGTTCCGATCATCATCTTTGTTCCAGCGATTGGAAGCGACAGAAAGCTGATACGCACGCGATCTGCAAATAGTACGAATCACATGACGTGTGTCAAAACCGCTTTGGATAAATTCTTTTTCAAGAAACGCTAACAACTCCGGATTGCTCGCCGGATTCCCTGCACGAATATCATCGAGCGGCTCAATCAATCCCACGCCGAGCAGATAACCCCACAAGCGGTTGACGTAGCTCTTCGCAAAATAAGGGTTGTTGGGACTCGTCAGCCACGAAGCGAATTCTTTGCGGCGATTGGGCTCGTCCGCAGGTTTGTAGTCGCAAGCGAACGGAAAAGTCGGCGTTGCGACTTGGTTCGTCCTCGGTTGCTTGACCTCACCGCTACCCGTATCAAACACTTCCTCAAAGAGTGGCTTGGCTCCTTCGACGGCGGTCCCGCCAATCATGCGGTCACCGCTTGCTTCGTCTTTCTTAAGACCGATCTGTGAGAAGTAAGCTGCTGTCTGATAGTACTGATCTTGAGTCCATCGTTCGAACGGATGGTCATGGCACTTGTTGCAATTGAAACGAACTGCCAAGAACAGGTGCGTCGAGTTTTCGAGTACTTCTTCGGGAGTACGTAAGATCTTGAAATAAGATGCGGCAGGATTTTCTCGGTTCGAACCCGTCGCCGTCATGAGCTGATATACGAACGAGTTATATGGTGTGTTTTCCGCAACTTGTTTTCGAACCCATTCGCGGAAACTAGTTGCGCCTTCTTTGCCGAGGAATTTGCTATTTACTTGCAACAAGTCGCACCACTTATTGGCCCATTGATCGACAAACTCCTCGCTTGCCAGCATTTTATCGATCCAAGCTTCGCGTTTTTGCTGCGAAGGGGTGGGATCAGCCAAAAACTCTCGAATCTGCTCGGCGGTTGGGGGTAGACCAGTCAAGTCCAACGTCACCCGGCGCAGGAATGTTTCGTCATTGCAAACGTCGGATGGCGCAATCTTCATGCGTTCCCATTTGGAAGCAACCAGTTCGTCGACGGGCCCCCAAACTTCCGGCGTTTTCCATTCGAAACCTTCGCGATCACCCATCACAGTCAACGTCGTTGCCGCATAGGAGCCTTCGTATCGCGCCAAGATTGGGGCTTCGCCACGACGCACACTAATCAGTCTTGCACCTGACCCGACAGTGGCAACTTCGGGGTTTCCGCTTTCGATAAACGCGTCACGAGTAACGTCGCGTGTCGAGCCGTCAACATACGTTGCGACCACGCGAACTTGCAATCGACTGCCGGGCTTTTGAACGACTGGGTTGAAAGGGGAGACTTCGATTTTCGCAACACGAGGCGAAGCTGTGTCCAGTGTGGCACCCTGACGAATCCATTGCTCAATCGTTGTCGCGTTGCGATCGCCTTCTTGGATGACGCGCCCACCTTCATGCGGAACATTTCCAAAAGGCTTGGACAACATGAGAGATTCATGTGGCGCAGATAGATTGATGCGGCGACTAGCCAAGTCATCCGTCAGCGCCCTTTTGTCAAAGAGTGGATCATAACCGCGAAGCGACAGTTTAAAGCCCCGCTTTCCCGCCTGCGCACCATGGCAAGTCCCAGCATTACAGCCCAAACGTGACAACACAGGATTCACGTCACGGACAAAGTCCACTTGCGCGGTGTCTGATTCACCAACCCGTACTGGCACGGAGTGCTGGACGATGCCGATCTTCACTTCCAATGAACATTCCCCGACGCTCCGTGTTTGAACCAAGCCAGCTTTGTCGACCCATACAACTGGCTGCGACGTCGCGTAGTTGGCCATATCCGTTACGTCATAAGCCAGACCTTGTGCGTCGAAGCCAGTAACCTGCAACTGCGCGTAGTGATTCCATTTTGGCAAATCAATTGCGGTGGGCTGTACTTCGATCCGAACTAGCAGACTAGGATCAACGTTCGGTGTTTCTGCATTGGGAACAGGTGCGATTACTTGCTGCTCCATGTACTTCGTACGACTCTCAGCCAATTGCTGGCCAACTTGTTCGTCGATGTTTTCGGAGGACGGAGTCACGTCGAATGTATGTGCCAACTGCAAG
>JANMNK010000072.1:0-1787 GCA_031373875.1 Pirellulaceae bacterium
AACACATTGCGAATATCCTCTTGTCTCGTCTGCTGACTGCCGAAGAATTGGGGATAGTTCAGGAGTCGTTAAAGGAACTTCAAGCGATTTACGCGGTTAATCCTGAAATGGCAAATCAACTGATCAGTATCGGTCACACGCCACCCTTGGAGTCGCTCGACAAAACCGAACTGGCCGCTTGGACGATGCTTGCCAACGAAATGATGAACTTGGACGAAGTTTTAAACAAATAGATCGCTTGAAAATACAAGACACATTGCCCAAGGCAACTGCCGGACCGAGACGATAATCATTAAACCTGTACATCCATTAATCGAAGAGTATGTTCGCAGCGAAACGCGACGCCAGTTTTTCCGCCAAGGTGGAAACGCACTTGGCTTGGCAGCGTTGGCGTCTTTGGGAATTAATTCTCCAAGCGTCGGTGGCGAAACAGCCGACAGCGTCGGCGGTACGCATGCATTGCCGCATTTTCCGGCCAAAGCGAAAAACATTATTTACCTGCATATGGTCGGCGGCCCTGCTCAGATGGACTTGTTCGATTACAAGCCCCAGATGAACGAATGGTACGACAAAGATCTGCCAGAAACGATTCGCAACGGACAACGTTTGACGACGATGACCAGCGGTCAAGCACGATTTCCTATTGCTCCCTCCAAATTTAAGTTCGCTCAGCATGGCCAATGCGGAATGTGGCTTTCCGAGTTGTTGCCGTGGACCAGCAAAGTCGTCGACGACATGTGCTTTATCCGAAGCATGCATACCGAAGCGATCAATCATGAACCTGCAATCACCTACATGCAGACCGGGAACATGGTTACCGGGCGACCTTGCATTGGCTCATGGATGTCGTACGGACTTGGCTCACTAAATTCGAATCTGCCGACGTTTGTAGTTCTCGTCGCTCAACCTACAAACAAAGAACAGATCCAAGCTATCTCCGCACGACTGTGGTCATCGGGATATCTGCCGGGCGAACATGCGGGTGTCAGTTTCCGTGCCCAGGGCGATCCGATTTTGTATATCAATAATCCAAACGGCGTGACGCCTGAAATTCGTCGCAAGACGCTGGATGGACTTAAAGCGCTCAATGAAATCAATTTCCGCACTGTCGGAGATCCTGAAACGCACACGCGAATTCAGCAATACGAACTTGCCTTCCGCATGCAATCCAGCGTGCCGCAGTTGACGAGCATTTTGGACGAGCCAGCAACGACTTACGAACTGTACGGGGAAGAAGCAAAGAATCCTGGTACGTTTGCAAACTCGGTTTTGCTTGCTCGACGAATGGTGGAAAGCGGTGTACGTTTTGTACAGGTCTATTTAAACAACTGGGATCATCACGGCAATGTCGCAGGCCGATTACCAATGCAATGCAAGGATGTCGATCAAGCTTGCTATGGGTTGATCACCGATCTTAAGAACCGTGGTCTGCTGGATTCTACGCTGATCATTTGGGGCGGTGAATTCGGACGCACGATCTACTCGCAAGGCGGTTTGTCGAAAGACAACTACGGTCGCGATCACCATCCGCGTTGCTTTACGATGTGGATGGCCGGCGGCGGTGCTAAGGGTGGAACGATCTATGGAGAAACCGACGATTTCTCCTACAACATCGTTAAAGACCCGGTCTCGGTTCACGACTTTCACGCCACCACGATGAAACTGCTCGGCTTCGATCACGAACGACTCACCTACCGCCATCTCGGACTCGACCAACGGCTTACCGGTGTTGAACCCGCGCACGTTATCAACAGTTTGATTGTTTAGTGGTGAGCATGGAAACCCCC
>JANMNK010000073.1:0-7405 GCA_031373875.1 Pirellulaceae bacterium
GCCGAATCCGAGTCCTCACCAGGGTCACCAAAAAATGCTGTCACCTCCGCAACGCCAACTCGCAGCGTCGTATTGGTAACCGTATCTACCGTTTCGCTGGTCTTCTCAAAAGCAAAAGCTCCGCTCAGCGATACGAAACCACCCACATCCAAATTCAATGTGCCCCCCACCGAATTCGGATCTCCTTCTTCCTCGGTAAAATTCAAAGTGACGGGTTGAGCAGGCGTCGCGATAGAAAGCCCTTCGATCTCGTGTCCAGTCGTGTTCCTTCGGACCATTACTTCACCACCAAGTGTGAGGTTGTCTACTCCGACTAGTTCTGCTGCCCCAACAGCGTACAGGGCGTACTTGGCAGGATCGTTGGCCGCATCCTTTGGCTCGATCAAGAGTCCCAATTCGCCTGAAGTGATATTCAAGCCAGTATCATCTTCAGTAGTGGTCGGATCGCCACTTTCTCCAAAAAATGCATTCAGTTGCGAGACACCCACCAAAATGTTTGCGGGTGAGTTTGGGAGAATGCTCTGCTTGCGAATGGAGAATGCGCCATCGATTTCCAGCACATCTTTCACATTTAGTTCCAACGATCCGCCCGCTTCGACGATTGAATCGGTCCCCGAATCGCTGAAGTCAAGCGAGACAACATTTCCATTGCTAAGTGTGTACGAAGACTGGACGGCTTTGCCTGTATTGTTGATTCGCCCGGTCGCTCTACCACTCAACGTAAACGCATCTCCGGTACCGACCATTTCAATGTCGCCTTCAAACTGCGCCGCAACACCTGTCGGTCGAATTTGAAATCCTCCAATTCCGTTTTGAATTCGTACGCCAGCCTGATTTCCTCCGAGAGTCATATCTACATTCGCAAATCCCGCAGTGACCACATCAACCGGTAACGAATCCTCAATGAGCGTCGCCGACTCAAGTACAAAGTTGCCACTCAGAGACTGGCCGAGGGTGGTGAGTTGTGCGCCCTGTGCTTCGGCGCGGAAGTAATTTCCGGCAGGTAGATCGACGGCAATAGTTCCGACCGTTCCTTGCACCTCGCTGCCCGTTGTATTAACCTTCAGACCAAAGGCACCCGAGAAACTTAAAGGCAAACCATTCTTCAATGCCACTGAAACCGTAGCGTCCAAAGCCACGCCGGATTGCGAAAGGAATGCCTGAGCATTTCCATTGTCCAACGTGATGAGATCTCCGGCCAAGGAAGCTGATACATTGGTTGCTGATGCAGCCAACACTTGAGCATTATCAAGCAAGCCAACACCGAAACTAAAATCCCCCCGTACCTGTTGCCCCAAAACTGTCATATCAAGCCCGGCAAAGGTGACCGACGAACTGAATCCTTTCAAGAAGTCATTGAGCGGAGCGATTTCCGTAAAGTTGGAAAGTCGTAATTGCGCTCCACCCGTAGGTCGGTTTGTTTCAGCGACGATCAGGGTCAATCCGCTCGGGGAAGCCACAGGCACCAGTTGCTTGCCATTGGAAAGCGTTGGCAAATCAAGCGTGTTGAACGCCCCCGTAGAACCGACAGAATCGACTACTTGGAAAGTTGTTCCAACGTCTGGATCGAGCCCATCCAGCAGACTTACCCTTAATAGCCCCGCTAGTTGCGATGTACCGGTCGCTTTGACTTGGTCGAAGCTAGAGGCGTTGGGCGTTCCCCCAAGCTGGACTCGCAACTCATCCGTCGCATCCATATTGAATTGACCAAAATTCAATTGACCAATGACGTCTACATTATTGGCACCCAAACCAGGTGCAAAGAGCTGATTCGCCATGACAATTCGCGACTCGAGGTTCTCCCCCATCTTTAGCAGCCGTTGCAATCGAGTGCGCCGCAGCTTTCGATCTGGAGTTTTACGTTGAAGTTGGCGAAACAGTGATCGTAAAGGCATTTGCGAAACCTCAATGGTTGTTTAATACTTGTATCCGGCGGGCGAAAAATGCAAACGTGCGTCGATGGAACCCCTCACAAATTTACAAAGTATTCCGCGAAGCGAGCTAACGCGAATTCTTGAGCAATTCCCAAAAAATCCGAAAAAAGCCGATTAATCTCCCCAAACGCGAGTTTCGATTTTATTAAGGCCGTTTGATTTGTCACTATTTGAATGTTAGGCAATGGGATAAAAACCAATGAATAACAGGTAACGAAAAAAGTCACTAAGCAAATTGCTGACCAGCGGAATTCAGTTTATGATTGGACTGGCAAGGCATCGTTTGCGGAGACTTCGCAATCATTCCCAACGACTAACAGAAATTTATGCCCTCATCATCAAATGCAATTAAGCAGTTCCATAGCACGCGCTGGAGTGTGGTATTTCGTGCAGGCTGCGATCGGTCCGAGGATTCGCGGGCGGCAATGGCGATCCTATGCGAGTGTTATTGGTATCCGATTTACGCGTTTGTGCGTGACCGTGGCTACAATCCGCATGACGCGGCGGATCTCACCCAAGGATTCTTTACGTCCATAATTGATCAAAACAACTTCCCTCAATTGGATCCAACGCGAGGCCGATTTCGAGCGTTTCTCTTAGCTTCTTTGAAAAACTATCTAAGTGACGATTGGCGAAGAAGCCAGAGTTTGAAACGTGGAGGAAGAATGAATGGCATCCCTCTCGAAATCGCTGAACTGGATCAGCGATACCAACGCCGGCTAGCCGAACATTGCTCTCCCGAAGATCAGTTCGAAAGGAGGTGGATCGAATCGCTGCTCGCCCATGTGTTGCAGCTGTTGCGACAAGACTACGACAAGGCAGGTAAACCAGAGTTTTTCGCCTTACTCAGCGAATACTTGGTGGCCACTGGGAACCGATTACCTCAAGCGGAAATTGCACAGAAGCTTGGAATTAGCGTTTCAGCCGTAACCATGTCGCTGCAACGAATGCGGAAACGGTATGTGGCCCTCCTAAGGCAAGAACTTGGGCACACCGTTTTGAATCCCGCAGATATCGATGACGAGTTAATGCAACTGAAAGCAACGATGGTTACGACGTCTGGCGTCGGATACACGCTTTCGGAGTAAAACCGAAAAACTCAGATTTTGTGCGATAGTTCCCTCGTCGGTTTACGTTGATGTAATTAGACAGCGTGACTTTGGCGAAATTTTGAGACAAATCGTAACTCGCAACCTCAACACTTGCAGTTTATGGTGCAGCCTCAACATGGCGTTGTCCTACAAGGCAGTCTGATTTTGCATATCGAGAAATCCACTGCCTTTTAGGTTGTCTTATTTGATTGGCCAGATGCCCTCTCCCTCGCGGCTACTATAACAGAACTACACAACCGCTGAGAACAATTGTTCTCCTTTGAAAACCCTTCGTGATGATCAATCTAGCCAATAATGGTGTCTGAAATATCTAAACATTGCGTGGGGTGTGGCGGCGAAGTGCGGTCGAATGTGCTGGGGGATCAGTGCTTGCATTGCCTGCTTGACCTTGCACATTCGCACAGTGAACTAAACCAGAGATGGCCGGACGATTCTGCCAACGGAGATTTTATGGCCGAAGGCGTCCTGCCGCAGTTTGGCGACTACGAATTAGTGGAGGAGATTGCACGGGGCGGAATGGGAGTTGTTTATAGCGCTATCCAACGAAGCCTGAATCGGAAAGTTGCCGTGAAAATGATTCTCGCCGGGCAATTGGCAACGGCTGAATCCGTCCAAAGATTTATTGTCGAAGCGAAAGCAGCTGCGCGACTCGATCATCCTGGGATCGTACCGATCTACGAAATTGGAGAAAACGAGACGCAGCACTATTTCAGCATGAAACTCGTCGACGGCGGCAGCCTGGAAGATCGCATGAGCGAGTTTGCCCTGCCTCTGATGGCAAGCGGCTCGGAGTCAAGGCGAAAGCAGCTTGAAATTGCCAGATTAATGCGTTCAATTGCTTTAGCGATCGATTACGCTCATTCCCATGGTGTACTGCATCGTGACATAAAGCCCAGTAATATCTTAATTGACGAAGCGGGGAATCCGTATCTCAGCGACTTTGGCCTCGCCAAGTTAACCGGGAATGAAGCTAGTGGAATGACACTCACTACCGCTATCCTTGGCAGCCCTTGTTACATGGCACCCGAACAAGCCCTCGGAAGTATTGAAAACGTAACAGTCGCAGCTGACATTTATGGACTGGGAGCAGTACTGTATCAGCTCCTTGTGGATCGTGTACCCTTTTCCGGGCCGACCGCACTTGCGACCATGAAAAGTGTTATTGATGATCTGCCTCGCCGTCCGCGCGCGATGAACTCCACCATCCATCCGGATCTTGAGACGATCGTGCTAAAGTGCATGGAAAAGGCTCCTTCAGCTAGGTATTCAGCGGCTGCGGTCGTGGCCGAAGAACTGCAACGCTTCATCAACGGCGAACCGATCCAGGCGCGTCCCGTGGACGCTCTGGAACATTCGTTGCGCTGGTGCAGGCGGAATCCGCTGGTCGCAACGTTGCTGAGCGGCTTGGCCATGGTATTGTTGGTCGGCATTTCCGGAGTGATTTGGCAATGGCGCCGCGCAGAATCGACCAACGTCGCTTTGCAAGCCAGTCTGGATCGGTCGCGATGGGAAGACCTTGTTCAAATGACCAACCGTGAAGAGAATTCGGAAGCCCTGGCCCATCTGGCACATCGGCTTCGAAAGAATCCGCATGATTGGCGCGGAGCGATGCTAGCCACGTCGATTCTCGATCATCGCCGTTTCGCGCGACCTCGATTTCCGACCATAAGCCACGGACCTCAGTTTGAAATTACTTCAGCGACGTTCGACGAAACTGGATCGAGATTCGCAACCGCGGCAACGGACGGTACCACCAGAATCTGGGACTCAAATGCAGGAACGGAACTCATGTGTCTCGTACACGAGGATGCAGTCAATCAAGTTACTTTTTTGCCGGACGATCAACGCATTTTGACGGCCTCGCGCGACGGAACCGCAGCAATTTGGAATTCTCGTAGTGGAGAGCGATTGTCAGTCTTGCCCCATCAAGTTCCTGTCAATGCCGCAGTCAGTCTTTCGAGCGATAACTTGGTAGCGACGGCCTCTGAAGATGGTTGGGTACGCATTTGGGACATTGCACTACCCGCGAGTATCGTTTCGATTGCGGAGTTCGAACTTGGTCAGCCAGTTGTCAGTCTCTCCGTAAGTTTGAAAACTGATCACTTGTTGCTGGGTGGAGTCAATGGAGCGATCGTGATACTTGACATCAAGGTTCCGACGAAGCCCATTTTTAGGTGGTCGAATTCCGTCGATGGTCCATTAAAAAGCGTTGCGTTTTCTTTTGACGGAAAGTATGTAGTCGCCACGGGTAGCAAAGTTGTTTGCTGGAAGGTGGCGACAAGCGAAGTAGTGTTTGAGGGTGCGACCTATGGCGAATTTCTCCCGGCAATTTCAGAAAACAATTCACATATTCACACCCTCGTAAGTCCTGCCGCAACGCAGATTTTTAATTTGGAAACGAGTGTCCGAATTGGAAACTCGCTCCCTAACAAGTACCTTTGCTCTGCTTCGACATTTTCATCTGCTGGAAATTGGTTGGCGACGGGAGGCTGGGATTACGCAGTCCAAATCTTAGATGTACGAGATGAATCGCAGGCAATCAGCCCTATTCATACCACCGCCATTCCTCGCTACCTAAGGTTTACTCCTGACAACAGGAGCATGATGATTGTGACTGGAAGTTCTCAATTCGTCACAAATGCTCCAGCAGAGGGAGCTTCCATTAGCGTTTGGGATTTTGCCCCGAAAGTTTCTCAGCATTTCTATTCTCCAACCTCGGGGAGGGCACTTTGGACAGCGGTAAGTCGCGACGGCAATCTGTTGTCAGTCGTCAATGACAAGGGGGTAGTTACTTTACTGGATCGAAATCTCAACCTGTTACGTACCTGCCAACCACCCGGAATGTCGAGCTATCCACATGGGCTGGCCTTTACGCCGGATGGTAGTCGATTACTCATCGCCGACGGGAATGGAGTGATTGGCTGTATCGCAGTGAGAACTGGCGAAATGCTTTGGGGACCATTGAAGCTCGAAGAAAAGGGGTATAGCTATCGACTTAATCAAAGCGGTACCCTCTTCGCTTTCGCAGCGCATTCCGGAAATGTGTACTTGGTCGACGTAGACACGGGTGCGTTGCGAGATACTGTGCTGCATCACGGCGGGCAATTGAATGACGTGAACTTCTCTGCTGACGATCGAATGCTCGCAAGCGCCTCCGATGACCACACCGCAAAAATATGGGATGTGCAGACCGGCAAACTACTCCAAACCTTGCAACACGATTTTCGAGTGGAAGCTTCGAAATTCAGTCCGGATAGTCGAGAAATTGTGACAGGTAGCAATGACTTCAGCGCGCAGGTATGGGACGTAGAATCGGGCCGGCCCATCGGTTCTCCAATGAAGCACCGCGGCGAGGTCACCAACGCATCATTTAGCCCCGACGGCTCTAAGATTCTTACGTCGGCGCGCGACGGTACTGCCCGATTATGGGATGCCCAAACAGGCGTACCTTTGGTGCCACCGATGGTTCACCAAACCTCATTGCGAGAAGCGAATTTTAGCCCGAATGGTAAATTAGTTATCACAGTCGATCATGAATGCCTGACGGTCTGGGATACACTAACAGGCCAACCCGTCGGAACTCGGATTCACCGAGATTCTTCGCCGGGTATCGGCCACGACAGTTGTGGCGCTCGCGTTCCTTTCTTAGCTGACAGTTCCGCCGCATTTTGGGCGCATACGACCAAGACTGCAGAGATTATCGATACTTCCATTCCACCCATGCCGGTACCTGATTGGTTTCCGGTAATGCTCGAATGCATCGGAGGCCAACGCATCGGCGATAGCGAAACTCCACAGGCCATTTCAACGTCCGAAATGATAAACACTCGCCACGTGTTGCAACGCGAGAAAAGGCTTGGGCCCGACTACTATCGAAATAGATTATTCCTGTGGCTGTCAGGCCGCAGTGAGCAAGAATGAATTCTGGGACGCGCGGGCTTTATTGAGGCGACCACGATGACTAAAGAAGTGGTACCTGCAATCCAACCGTAGCGTCTGCCTATTCAGTACTAACAATAGTCGAAACAATCGCCTGTCTTACCAACGGCGCAACGCTCAACCGCACACATGCATTCATGGTGCGAGGGCGATTGGCAATGAAGACGCTCGATCGTCATTTGAACTGGAACGATTGGCATGTGAAGCATCACATTGATCACCACCTCGGTCGCCTTACCCAACGCCGGTACGAAATGATGGACCAGTCAAAGAGCGTCAAGAAAGAGTCCCTTGCAGTTTACACACCAGACCGTTGGCTCGTGGGCCAGCGGTTACCGGAAACCTTAATCGTCTAATAATTTCGAATTCACTTCCAAAGTGACCTAAGTTGTCACGGGCACTGCAGATAATCAATGTGTT
>JANMNK010000109.1:0-4425 GCA_031373875.1 Pirellulaceae bacterium
TTTGGCGCTTCGAGGACGCCAAAGTATTTTTGAATGAGTGTTAACGCGTCATCTGTTTCGAATTTCCCGGCAACAACCAGCATTACGTTGTCCGGACGGTAAAATTTGCGATAGAAAGCTTGCAGCCTTCCTATGGGTACACGTTCGATATCGCTTTGGTTTCCGATCGTTGAGTTAGCGTAGTTGTGCCATTGATAAGCAGCAGAAAATATTCGCTCTTGCAAAACGCTCGGCGGTGAGTTCTCTCCTTGTTCGAATTCGTTTCGCACCACGGTCATTTCGGATGCCAAATCTTCGCCCTTGACGAAACTATTCACTAAGCGATCGGCTTCGAGACGAATGGCAAACTCCAGATTATCGCCCTGTGCGGGCAAAGTTTCGTAGTAATTGGTTCGATCTACCCACGTCGTTCCGTTAAACCGCGCACCACGATCTTGCAAAGCTTTCGGAACCTTAGGATGCAGTGGCGTGCCTTTGAATAGCATGTGTTCCAACAAGTGTGCCATACCCGCTTCGCCATAACCCTCATGGCGGGACCCAACAAAGATCGTCATGTTGACGGTCACGACGGGCTTGCTGGCATCGGGAAACAGCAAAACCTGAACGCCGTTTTCTAAACGGTACTCGCTGATTCCTTCAATGGAAGTTTGCTTTTTCGGCAGCGAATCGTCTGCCCACACTTGCGACGCGAAACGGAGTGCGACCGCGCCCAGAACGAGCAACCTTTGACAAGGTCGATAAAATCTGTGAAACAACATGTTTGCATTTCCATCCATAAATTCGACAAAAGACCAAAACCGCGTCTTCGTATAGCGCAGTTTGAAAAGGGTCACGTGTGTCAATCTGTACAAACAGTGCGAGACTGGCCCCCATCTCGACGGTCGTACATGCTTCTCTTTCGAAAAGGTGGGGCTTTGTCGATTCGTGCGATTGACGTCGCTCATTGTAATACTGAGCACAACTGAAATCGAGCGGGGATGAATAGATCGCTTTTGACTGGGTTTGATATCATCGCCTTATTGAAGTACAGACGTTTCAATTCATAGCGAGGTCATGCTAAGCTAGACGTGTCGAATCCGGAAGTCACTGGGTTCGACGAAACTTTCGAGGTTCACTATGGCTTGGATTCGCATTGCTGCTTCCGATCAACTGGCCGACAACAGCGCTCTGGAAGTGCTGGTCCAAGGGGAGGTCGTCGCGGTATTTCGTACAAACAATAACCTGTTTGCAATTGATGGTATCTGTGCACATCAAGGCGGACCGCTGGCGCGAGGAAAAGTCTCGGAAGATTGCGTGACATGTCCGTGGCACGGTTGGCGATACAGGCTAGCGTCAGGCGACAACGCGACGACAGATAAACCCATGCTCAAGCCCTATCTGATTCGCGAGACAGATGGCCAAATTGAATTACTTGTTGCGGACTAAAGAATCGACTCCGAGCGAACGGTCCGGTGGTATTGTGAATTCAGGGTTGCCCACGATTACCTTCGCGTGAAAATCGGATGGTAAAAAAAAATTCGTCGTCTATCATTTCCCTTCTGCAATCTTCTCTCAAACGCCGCGTCAAGCGGAATTGCAACTATAAAACTTTCTAGGCTTGAAACCATTCCGTGGCTAAATTGTACTTTTATTACTCGGCGATGAACGCAGGCAAATCGACGATCCTGCTTCAGTCGAGTTACAACTATCGTGAACGCGGTATGAACACCGTTATTTTCTGTCCCGAGTTCGACACCAGATTCGGGCAAGGAAAAGTCAGTTCGCGAATCGGCCTCCACGCAGAAGCTTTGTCGTTTTCCATGAACGATAATTTGTTCAAGGTTGTTGAAAAGATGCACAAAGCATCACCCGTCCACTGCGTCTTGGTCGATGAAGCACAATTCCTGAGTCGTCAACAAGTGCGGCAGCTAAGCGACATTTGCGATACGTTGTCCATCCCGGTGCTCGCTTATGGATTGAGAACGGATTTTCAAGGAAACTTATTCGAAGGCAGCATGCATCTGCTCGCATGGGCCGATTCCCTGACGGAAATCAAAACCATTTGCCATTGCGGACGCAAGGCAACGATGGTGCTGCGAGTGGATGCGCAAGGGATACCTTTGCGAGAAGGCGAGCAAGTTCAGATCGGCGGGAATGAGCGTTACGTCTCTGTCTGCCGAATGCATTTCAAGCAAGGTTTAGCCTCGCGCAAAGAAGCAGAACTTCCCTTTCAAGACGACGAGCAAGAGAGTTCTTCTGACTGAACACGCGGGCTAGCCGTACAACAATCGTTGTCGCGGTGCAGTATCCGCAGACGTATCAAATCGTCGAAGCCTTAAGAATTGAAGGGCCAGCAGCGACACGTACGCTGGATTCAACAGTACGTACCGTCGCCACAATCGAACCGGTTCGCACGCAAATCGAAACAGCCACTCTAAACCGGCTCGCTGCATCCACGCAGGAGCTTGCGATAACTGCCCAGAATGAAAAGCAAAAGCTGCACCTACGGCCAAGACAGGCATGCTCAATTGATCGCCAAATTCGTAAGCCCAAACTTCTTGTCGAGGACAGCCGATCCCCACAAACGCAATCTTGGCCCCAGAGTCGATGATGGTCCGAACGAGATTGGCACCTTCATCTTCCGATACGCGTCGAAATTTGGATGACTGAACACCCGCAATTTTGAGATCAGGAAATCGCTCTCGCAGCTTTGCTGACAAACCTTCCAGCATGGCTTGATCGCCGCCAAACAAAAAAATCGGCAATCCATTCTTTGCTGCGGCTCGACATGTTTCGAGCATTAGGTTCGGACCATAAACTCGTTCCGGAAGCTTTACCCGATAAAGCAGGTTGAGAGCCCAACGGACCGGCTGTCCATCGGGACATACAACGTCCAGATGATTGAGTCGATATCGGTGCTCGGCGTCAAACACTCCCGTCATCACACCATGAACCGCAAGCGCAGTTACGGTGCATCGCCGACCTGCAATAGCAGCATCGACTATGGAACGAACAGCCCCTTCGTAGTCGGTGGCAGTCACTCCAATGCCAAGAATATTTTTTTTGCCCAAGTCAATCATACGAATGCCGTTTTGTGCCCTATCAAATTGCAAATATCAATGTCGTTTTTCAGATGGTAGCTTGAGTTCTGGTTCTTCAAACGAAGTCCTACTTGGAATTCTTGAACGCCGAGCCTCACCAGAGCTAAAGATGCAGGACTTGCGGGTTCTCCCGCTCAACTTCACCCTGAACCGCAGCGGGAACAACAGTCGCGTTCTGGCTCCAAACAGGATCGGGACCTGCAAGTTTTCGAATGTGCTGGCCCATGGATACTACCTGAAAATTCTTACGAAAGTTTGTCAGGAACCAATGGAGTTGCGATCGTTTCTGATCCGATCGCAATTGCATGCCTGGAAAAAACCGAAGCGATGGCTCTTCCTCGGCAGTAAGAAAATCGAGTGGATGAAGCAACAACGACGGACTGACGCGAGTAGCGCGACACATCATCATGCACGACCGAAAATACATTCGCGCCAATCCATAGGAATACTGACTCAGATAAAACAAATACGTAAAGTGAAACGGTATGCGAGTGATCGGCTGTACCGTTACAGGGACCATCCACATTTCCGAAGACGTATTTTTCATCTTGTAGGCACGGTTCGATTGCAGCACATCACGGAAGTTACCGAACATGTGCTTGTGTTCTTCCGTATCATTCCTTAAACCTGTCTTGGCCAAATAAAAGGCTCGGGCGATGGGACCAATGCAACTTGGAAAAGAGGACGCACAGTAACGATATCCCTGCTCAGCGAGAACTTTGTGAACGATCGGTGAATCGCTGTAGCCAGGCCCTCGAAATCCACGCGGAATTCGACCGAAATGCTCTTCGATCAACTCACCAGTTCGAATAATTTCAAATCGAATGCGATCCTCTTCGAAAACGTGCAGCCAAGGCTCGTGTTCGAAGGAATGATTTTCAATTTCATGCCCCGCCAAGGACAACTTTTCGACCTGACGCACATTGTCTGTGTCGGTCAAATCCCGTCCTACGACAAAGACCGTCGACTGTAATTCGTGTCGATCTAATACATCTACAATGCGTGGCACGACTTTGCCAAAGTAGCTGGGCCAATCCTTCCACTCGGGATTATTGGCGGTCTTCAGATAAGACCACTTGTTATCAAGATCGATCGATAGACTGGCGTACAAAAGTTTGCCCAATATGAAACTAGAAATGATTGTTTCGGAAGTAGTTTGGTTTGGTGAATGACGATTTGAAAATCAATTTTTTTCCCAAGCCGCTCGAATAGCGCGAACAAATCTGTCTGCCGCCCAGATCGGTGTACGTTCGGAAACAGAATCTCTGGCGGACTGAGCCATCGTTTGCAAATCATCGGTGGACACACTCATCATGCGATGGATCGCCGCGTACGTATCGCGTTC
>JANMNK010000116.1:0-8073 GCA_031373875.1 Pirellulaceae bacterium
CGTGTATAAAATCTTTCGAGGGCCAGAAGCGGAATCGAGGTTCAATAACGAAATCAAGGTTCTCCGCACTCTTGAAGAACGCAATTGCGACTTTGTTCCTAGGCTTCTTGAAGCGGACCCGGAGAAGTTGCAAATGGTAACGACCAACTGCGGGACACGCGTAGAGCAAATAGGCGAGGAACGCGTTAAAGAGATCTTTGCCGAACTGGAAAAGTACGGCGTCAAGCACGATGATCCGTTCCTTCGAAACATAACCTATCGATCCAGTGATGGCCGTTTTTGTATCATCGATTTTGAGTTTGCGACCATCGGAGATTTTGATAAGAAGGCGGAAACGAACTCGCAACCGAGTCAACCTGCCCTGCCCTCGGCAAAATCACTGCGTTGGTCAGGGATGACGCATCCTGGAAAATTTCGAAAGAACAACGAAGACTCCTTTCTCGCGATCTTGCTCGATAAACGCGGCGTTCGCTATCTCGGTAAACTCGGCGAAGCTTCACCGCAAACTTCCGATCTTATCTTTGCCGTAAGCGACGGAATGGGTGGCGAAAAATCCGGCGAATTTGCAAGCAAGATTTCTGTCGAAAAGATTACTTCGATATTACCAAAATATTCCGAACTAACCTCGGATCGCTTCGCAGTCCAATGCAGCGAGATTATTCACGAACTTTTCGAGAGCATTCACAACGAAATGACTTTATTGGGCCGCGTCGACTCCAACTGCTACAACATGGGTGCGACACTGAGCTTGGTTTGGTTCAAAAGAGAAATCGTTTGCTTCGGCCACATCGGCGACAGTCGCATCTATCACCTTCCAGTTGCTGGTGGAATTCATCAACTGACAGACGATCATACCCACGTAGGCTGGCTGCGGAAGAATGGCAAATTGAATGAACGCGAAGCCCGATCGCACCCTAGAAAAAATGTCCTTTCTCAAGCACTTGGTGCCGGTCACCGTTATTTGCATCCGCAAATTGGATCGATCCAATACCAGCCCGGCGATCAATTCCTGTTGTGTACCGACGGCGTTATCGACGGTCTCTGGGACCGTGGAATTGAGGAGCTGATTCGACAGCCACTGTCCAGTCAGATTGAACAACTGCCAGCCCAACGCCTTGTTCTCGAAGCCGTCAAATGCTCCGGCCGAGACAACGCCACCGCTGTCGTCGTCGAAGCCCTGTGAGTAGAAACCACGCTCCCTCTCCCCCATGAATTCGGAAAAACAAGCATTACAGAAGCAACTCGAGTTGATGCGGTTTCACCGAGCGATCGCGCTTTTTTTTCCAAGCTCCCTCTCCCCATGAATTCGGAAAAACAAGTGTCACCGAAGCGATTCGAGTTGATACGAATTCATGGGGAGAGGGGAACTCTATTTCACGTTACCTATTGTCCATCACCCCATCGCATTCAACACATCCATCACGCCAGCACATCCGAAATCACTCGCCCATGCACATCGGTCAGTTTCCGTTCAAACCCGTTGTAGTAATACGATAGTCGATCGAAATCCAGTCCAAGCAAATGCAAAATGGTCGCGTGGAATTCATACACAGTCGTAATATTCTCGACCGCTTTGTAACCAAACTCGTCCGTCGCTCCGTACGAAAATGGTGCCTTCACACCCGCTCCTGCCATCCAGCAAGTGAAGCCCGCAGGATTGTGATCGCGACCACTGGCTCCTTTTTGAAACGTTGGCATCCGGCCAAATTCCGTGCACCAAACGACCAATGTGTCCTTAAGCAAACCTCGCTGCTTCAGATCCTTAAGCAGACCTGCAACGGGCTGGTCAAGCACCGGACCATGCACCGAATATTGTTCTTGCAATGATTTATGACCGTCCCAGTTGCTGACACCTTCGCCGCCCGTTTGGTAAGCTCCGTTGAATAGTTGCACGAAACGAACACCGTTTTCGATCAGTCGGCGAGCTAGAATGCAGTTCTTAGCAAAACCGGCTTTGATCGTATTCTGCGAGTCATCGGCTCCATACAACTTGAGCACATGTTTAGGCTCGCTCGACAAGTCCATCAGCTTAGGAACGCTGGCTTGCATTTTGGCGGCTAGTTCATAACTCGCAATGCGTGCTTGAAGCTCACTATCGCCGGGGAACTTTTCCAAGTGAAGCTGATTGAGCCGTTGAATCATCTGACGCGTAGCTCGATCGTTCGCAGCAGTGATACTTTCGGGAATAGCCAGATTTCGAATCGGTGTCGACGCATTGAAGTCCGTCCCTTGATAGGCCGCCGGAAGAAAACCCGCTCCCCAATTGTTCACGCTGTTTTGTGGTTTGCCACGCGGATCGGGAATCGCGATGTAAGCTGGCAGTTCATCGCTTTCGCTGCCCAACGCATACGTTACCCACGCACCAACGCTGGGAAAGCCGTCCAGCGTATTCCCCGTCGACATAAAATTCTCACCGGGCCCGTGCGTGTTGGTCTTGCTGGTCAGCGAATGAATAAAGCAAAGATCGTCGGCTAGACTACCAATTTCGGGCACCAAATCCGAAACAAATTTCCCGCATTGCCCGCGAGGCTTAAACTCCCAAGGGCTTCGCGTCAAGTTTCCATTTTCGCCTTGAAACGTGATCAATCCCTCGCCACCGGGCATCGGTTGACCGTGCCGTTCGATGAGAGCCGGTTTGTAATCAAACGTATCGAGTTGACTACAAGCGCCCGAGCAAAAAATCACGATGACATTTTTGGCCTTAGCCTCAAAGTGCGTCGGTCGCGCACCAAACGGCCTCGCCGGATCGATGGGTGGTCGAATCGGTGCCAACCCAACATCCTCCGCGCGCAGCAACCCATCACGCTTAAGCAGCATCGCCAGCGCAATGCCACCCAGCCCACTACCCATATGGCCAAAAAATTCACGACGAAAAATCGAATTGTGTTTCATCGAGTTTTGTTCGCTTCTGGGCGTTATAGATTTTAGAACGTTACGAGCCACTAAGAAGATCGTCCTCGGAACGGATTCTAAATAAAAGGCCAGTGAACAATTAGTATGTACTCGAACTGGGTTTCGCGACAATGAACGGATCAATTCAATCGCATATTCTCCAAGTATAACGAAGTTTCCGCTTAATTTGGACTGCCAAAGTTATTCGAACTGAAGGATTGCGACTCATCGTAATGCGATTCCAAAGCGCTACTTTGGTAATTGTTGCAAAAAAAATAAAGGGTCGATATGTTTTGTTTTAATACAGCGTATCGCGCGGACCAGAGTTCTTTCTTTTCTCTTCTATGGAGAAGATCTCATCATGTTGACCCGGCATGGCTTTCGGACGATCGCAAAGTCGTTCTTTCTATTTATCGCAGTTTTTCTTTGTCTGATAACAACGATGTTTGGCTTCGTGGATGCCCACGATAACAAAAACCAGCAAACAATCGATGTAATAACCCGACTCCGACGAGAGTCGCAATGGCAGCATCTGGATGCCAAGATTTTAGAGAGAATTGATCCAGATTCCAAGTTTGGCCCCGAGGTGAACGTTCGAGTCACGGTGCTTGATAAAGATGGAACCCCTCGGAGCGACGTCCTTGTCGTATTGTGCGAGTCAGCGAGTGATCTCGTCAACGATGTTCGGATCAGTCCTAGCGAATGGAACACTTTGGAAGTTCCGCTCGCTGTTCAAGTGCCCGATGCAAAAGGTATCACGCATTTTGCTCACGTTCGCCGAACGCATCCTGGATTTATTGATGATTTCCGAATTGCAAATGTAGCCACAGCGCAGATTCTCGTCATTGCGCCCGATAGAGCATGGGTTGGTGTTCAACTACAGCCCACGTCCATGCTTCAAGAAGTTACGATTCAATTGGAGGACCAGGGAGAGTTAATTGGCAAAGTAGTTGGCCCAGACAACCAATCGATCGTCGGGGGCGAAATTCGAATGAGTGAGTGGTCCAACCAGAATTCCGGATCTTCCCGAAATCCTGCTGCCATCAGCGTTTGGAACTCTTCGTTCGTCCCGCGTTGTAAAACCGAAAGTGATGGCACTTACAGATTAAAAGGAATTCCAAAATCTGGTTGGGCGAGGATATCTGCACGTCATCCTGAATTTGTTCAATTTGGTGATCGGGATAATCGGAGCGTTGAATTGAATAAGGCACGTCGCGACTTCACTTTTATTAAATCAGAGTATCCGAAACGGACTTTCCGCGTCGTTGACGCAGTAACCAAGCAGCCGATTTCCGGAGTTCGCATTCCTTTGCGAATTAGCGAAACAAAGACGGGTGATGACGGTCGGTTTTCCACGAATCTATATGTTCCAGCGTATTCGCTTGATCCCAACAAGAAGCTCTTCACAGTCTATGTCGAACCGATAAACGAATATTTTCCGACTCACTTTGTCTTCGAAAATTTTGCATTAGAGAATGATGTGATAGACATTCCCCTAAGCAAAGGAAGGCTGCTCAAGGGACGCGTTGTCGACGCGAGTAGCGGAATGGGTTTGCCCGATGTGGCGCTTCGAATTTCAGAAACAACCTCTGCACTTAAAGAAAGATACTCCACCGGTACCAGTTACTTTTTCTACAACGTCATTTCCCAGGCCGACGGCTCGTTTGAGGCTATTGTTCCTCCCATGAATTTAACGGTACAGCTAGATGCAAGCGTTTATGGCTACGAAACTAAAAATCCGCCACCGAAATTGACTGGCCAGCCGTCTTCCGACATCGAGTTTGAATCAAATGCCCAAAGCATCGACGCAGGGAAAGCTGACCCCTTTGACGAAGTGGTCTTTCGACTCGAGCCAGTGAAACCCATTCGAGGTCTAGCAGTCGACTCGAACAGAAAGCCGATCGCCAATCTGCTCGTTACCTCGACCGTTTCGATGGATCCTAAAGCGTGGAAGTCCCAGGCAACAACAAATGCAAAGGGTGAATTCGTCATGCTTCCGCCACCCGGAGCCGCCCGCGAACTTCATATATTTTCGACTCAGGATGGAGAAGTGGTTTCGAAAAAAATCCAACTCACGCCGAATGGATCGTATATCGGAAAGCCTGTGGTATTAAATTTTGCGGAGGCCAACCCGGTGCAATTCATATCGGGATTGATCTTCCTAAATGGCGAGCCCGCTCGCGATGTCGTCGTTAACGCCTATGAACAACGGAGAAGTGGCGGTGGTGGTGGCCTGACGACAAGAACATATGGACGAGCGAATTTTCTTGGCTCCGCACAGACTGACGAAACGGGACGATATCGGATACCCGTTTTGAACGCAGCAAGCTCAGAGGTCGATATCTTAATCACTTCGCCCTCATTACTGGCTGACAGTAGTTGGAATCATAAAAGCGTTTCGTTAAGAGGCGAAGAAACAGAAGTTCCCCCTATGGAATTTCGAACGCGTTATGGAGATCTAACGGTAAAAGGTGAAGTGATTACTCCAGAAGGAGATCCGGTGGTTGGTGCAACCATTCATGCGATAGTTGAAGAAAGAAACATTGAACTCCTTCGCGATCGTCGTCGCCAGGAACCTAGTCCCGAAACCGATACTTCTGCAACGACTGACGAAAATGGTGTATTCGTCTGCCGGAACCTCTGCGAAGGCAGAATTCAGTTGCAAATACGAACCGGCAAAGCCGAGGATACGTGGGCCAACTCGGTATTTCAGTCAA
This sequence comes from Pirellulaceae bacterium, assembly GCA_031373875.1. Lineage (GTDB taxonomy): Bacteria > Planctomycetota > Planctomycetia > Pirellulales > Pirellulaceae > JANMGV01. The sequence goes on from JANMNK010000116.1 coordinate 5,610, forward strand.
TCTATACAACCGGCGGAACGGAAGGTTTGGTTGTCGTCATGGATCCGGATTTGGCAGCCCCTCCCCAAGTCATTACTCCGCTTAAAACAACACCTTTACCAGAATTCGTCGATCCTTTTCGCGAATCTAAGGCGACATCAGAAAAGGGATTCACGATTCGTGGCACGATTATAGACAGCAGCAAAATGCCGATTGAAAACGTTTCCGTGGTGATCTTCGCCGCAAAACAAAACGACAGCGACATACCATCGGTTCAACCTGTTCATCATCCCCTCTGCGGACTCAAAACGCAGAGCGATTCAAGCGGAAAATTTGAACTCCATGTGCCTCAATCCAATGTCAGTATACGATTTTACGCTGGCAAACCCGGCTACGGTGCTAAAGTGTCCGGCTATCTTTATGAAGACACCCAATGGAACGTCTCGCTATCGAAAATCATGAATCCCCAGTCGAGTCCTGGGCCGGATTTTGGTCATAGTACGACTATCCTAGATGATAAAAAACAGCCCGTCCCTAATGCGCTGGTTGTAGCCATGCAAGACTACGATCAACTAACAGAACCGGACCAACTCGGAAACGCTCCGTCTGCCCAACTGTCCGTGACCGACGAGAATGGGGGATTTGCGTTTGCGGGTGAAAGTGTCGGCGATTGGAAAGCCGTAATTCGACCGGGATTGGCTTTTCGACTGATGGAACACGGCCCACCCAAGAAAGCATTTGTTAGCCGGGGATTTAGTATCACGGGTCGTATAGTTGATGCAAATGGTCCGGTGGCGGGCTATCCAGTTTGTGCGAGCTCGATATCCCGAATGTTGACGCATCGCGTCCTTACAGATGCAAATGGCGTTTTTCGTTTGGAAGGACTTACGACGACATTTACGAACGGACCGACCGAACTATATATCTACGGAGACGCGAATCGCCGAGATACACGAGGGTGGTTGCGGACGCGAATTATTTCGAGTCCGAAACAGGGCGAGCATATCCAACTCGATGACTGTCGCCTCGATCGCAACGGCAGCCTTCGCGTAGCAATGGTGGATGCATCTGGTGTCCCGTTACAAGGAAACATGACAATCGATTGCCGTCTTCGCCAACATTCCATTCCATTGACTCTCGCCCTAAAAGACGTATCGGAGCAAGAATTTCTCAATCTACCTTCTGAGCCAATAATTCTGAACTTTAGACCGGCACGAGGAGCAGAAGTGACAATGGTTGAGCCAACTCAGCACCGTGTCGGCTTTCAATTCAATCTATGCGTCGCACTTGAACCGGGAGACAATTCGGAGCTAAATCTCACTATCCTTCAGCGGCAATGAATTCATAGATTATTGCGAATTGCTAAGCCAATGGAGTGCATCCGCATGAGTTTTGAGGTGGCCATCGAGTTGGAGCGAGCGGATTTGGTGAAGTTTGAGCGCAAAGGTCGGGCCCGGTTTTACGCCAGCTTGATAGAGGTCTTTTCCGTTGACCAAAGGCGGAGGATCCAGTTGTTCACGAGGCCATGAGAGTGCAGTAATGCAATGCTCCAATCCCGCAACCGATTTTCCAGATCGCAACAAAATGCAACGAGCCAAATCAATGGCTTGGCGAGCAGCAGGTTGGATAAGCCAAGGCTGCAATTCGGACCATGCAAATTCCTCCGCGCGACTGCACGTTTCCGAAGCGTTCAACAAGTAGCCGATCGTGGTGGCTTCTTCGTTTGACAATCGCCACTGCTGCTTTAGCTCGACTGCATACTGAAGCACGGGCTTTGTGGAGTCATGTGCAATGTCGTACAAGACAGCAGCGGCCACTGTGCAAAAGTCAGGTTGCTCGAGCTTGCGTACGAGTTCGATCGCACTTTCGCGCTTTGTTGCGTCGGACCAATACTCATTCAACTCGGGATGAATCGTACGAAGCAAGCCGGTCGACCAAAGTTCTCGAATCGCCCAATCGCGCCGCGCAAGAACAAACATCTTGCGCATCTCCATCGCGATTCGCTCGGGACTGACGACCTTAATTTGATCGGACATTTCGTGTATTGCAGTTTGCGTTGCAGGGTCGATTTGATAGCCAAACCTCGCGGCGAATCGAATGGCTCGCAACATCCGCAGTTTGTCTTCTTCGAATCGATCATGCGGTACACCAATCGCACGGATGATTCCAAGCTTAATATCCTTTTCACCGTCGACATAATCGATCACTTGATTTGCAATCGGATCAAAGAAGATCCCATTGATCGTAAAATCCCGACGTTGTGCGTCGTTTTGCGCGGTCGAGTAGGCAACCGAGTCTGGGTGCCGTCCGTCAGAATATTTTCCGTCGACGCGAAATGTAGCGACCTCGACTTGCATTGCGTGGCCATCGCGTTTGCCTCGCACACAGACGACGCCAAAACTCACGCCGACCAAAATTGTTCGGCTTCTCGGCGGCCGCGGCGGCGTCCTTCACGGCATCGGCCTTGAGCGCCTCGCGCCGGGCG